>NZ_JAGQBY010000129.1:0-8862 GCF_024345875.1 Synechococcus sp. EJ6-Ellesmere | reverse complement strand
CCACTGGCGGCCCATGTAGCAGGCGATGCCGATCAGGAAGTGGAAGACCACCAGCTGATAAGGACCGGCGTTGTACAGCCACTCGTCGAGGCTGGCGGCTTCCCAGATCGGGTAGAAGTGCAGGCCGATGGCGTTGCTGGAAGGAACAACGGCGCCGGAGATGATGTTGTTGCCGTACAGGAACGATCCTGCGACCGGCTCCCGGATGCCGTCGATGTCGACGGGGGGAGCGGCGATGAAGGCAATGATGAAGCAGATGGTGGCTGACAGGAGGCAGGGAATCATCAGCACACCGAACCAACCGACATAAATGCGGTTGTCGGTGGAGGTGACCCACTGACAGAAGTTTTCCCAGTTGCCAGCGCGTCCGCTGCGAACGGCCGTGGTCATTGGAGGAATGAGGACGGGATGGACTCGCCCCAGGATTCAGAACCGGATCAGGCTCAAGAGGCCGACCCTGGACCTGGACATAGTGGGTGCCAATCGACGCTAGGCAAAGCCTTCGTTCTGACCAGTGAAAGCCTTGAATCGTTTCTTGTCTAAGGAGAACTTCATGAACAGCTTCATCAAGGCTTCATGAAGAAGTGATGGGCTGCGGGCTTCAGCCTGCGCTCCCCAGCCCCGTACTCACCTGGCTGTGCCACCAGGCCTGCCCCTGGCTGAGGAACCCCTTCCAATCGAGTCGCTCCACCTCGGCGGCCCTGGCCACCAGCAGGGGGGCCTGTTGGCGGAGGGTCTGCAGATCCAGTTCGGGCACCCCGCTGGAGAGAGCGAGCACGTCGGCCATGGCATGGGCCACCACCCGGGTGAGATAGGCGGCGCTCAGGGCCTGCAGTGCCCCCCCCACCAGCCAGGTGGTTCCCTCCAGGCGCATCGCCGCGAGCAGGGCCTGGCTGGTCCACTCGGTCACGCCCAGGGCCAGCGCCGCCTTGGCCAGCTCAGTGGCGGCTTCGCGCAGCTGGGCCAGCTGCCAGGGGCAATCCCAGAGCTCGGCCATCTCCTTGAGCATCAGGCCATTGGCCACCGCCAGCACCAGCACATCGACGCTGGGCATGGGGGCCGCGAACACCCCGGCGGCCACCAGCCACTGGGTGCGACGCACCAACCCATCGAGACGCTCCCGCCTCAGGCCTTCCAGCTTGATTTGCCACTCCACGTGCAGGGTCTCGAGGCAGCGCAGCTCGGTCTGCAGCAGCAGGCCCCGGCCGCGGGCCCGAAGCATCCGGCTGCAGGGCTCAAGGGCAGCGCTGAGCTGCTCCTCCTCGCCGCTCCAGAGGATCACCTGATCGGCCAAGGGCCCTGGCAGCTGGGCGCGCAACTCCTGCTCGAGCTCCGGCCGCGGGGCTGGAACGCAGTTCGATACCAGCAAGAACACGGCCTGACCCCTGGGCAGGGATTCGAGCCAGCGCAGATCCGCGGCCCTCAGGGGGGTCTCCAGGTGAACGAGCAGCAGGTCGCACTGCTGGAACAGCAGGGGCCATTGCCAGTCGGGGCTGTGGCTCGGCAGGGGATGGCCCCAGTGCAGGCAGAGGGGCAGGGGGGCCCTGAGCGCACGGACCAGCTCCGGCTGCAGGCTCACTGGCGGCAGGCTGACCCCGGCCAGCCCCACGTGCAACTGCTGTCGCGACTGACGGTCGCGAAGCTGCTGCAGGTGCTGGCGCCGGCCCTCCTGCTGGGCGCTTACGGCGGGGTCGTTCTCAGTGGGCTGGAGCCGCTCGAACTGATTCAGCAGCCCGTCGCAGCGCTCGATCCAGCCGCTCCAGCTGGAGGGAAGCCTGGGTTGGATCTTGGCCTTGCCGCGGCTGAGCCACCACAGGCCCCCAGCGGCCGCGGCAACTACAACGGCACCGGAGAGGCTGCCATGCAGGCTGTCGCCCAGGAGCAGGCCGCCGGCCAGCACCAGGGCCGCTGGCATCCAGGGCATCCCCGGCCGCCAGCTCCTCGGCTTGACCCCGGCGTCGCTTGCGGAGGCGTGAGCGGCGGTGACCGGGGAGGCGGCGGGGGTGGTCAAGAGCGGTACAGCGCTGCCGAAGCAGTGCCTCTCTAGCTCACCCGACCACTCCTGCCCAGGCGGCCTGGATCACCCCCAGACTGGTCAGGTCGAGCGGCCTTGCCATGGTGAAGACGGCCGAAGCCTCCAGTCTGAAGCTCACCCCCCGTCTGGAGCTGGAGCTGGCGCGGCGGCTGCACCAGCATCAACAGGAGCGGTACTGGCACGGGGAGCTGCCGGTGCTGCTGCTGGAGCGCTGCTGGTTGAAGCTGCAGGCGATACCGGTGGAGCGCCTCGCGGCGGAGTTGCCGCCTGACTGCACGGCTGCGGCCCCTGAGCTGGAGGCCTTTCGCCACTGCTGCCGTGAAGGACTGAGCCAAGAGGCGGCAGAAGCCCACTGCTGGCGTGAGTTCGGTGAGGAGGCCTGCCGGCTGGCTCTGAAACGGCACTGGCAGGCCCAGGAGCGGGGCCATGGCGGCTGGACCCTGGAGACCTACCTCGCCTTTCTCGCCCGCTATCAGCAGTCCTTTACCGCTTCAGGTCCTCGGCCGTTGCCTTTGTTGATCCTCGCCCGCGCCGGTACGGCTGAACCCCACCGGCTGCTCTGGCTGGCAGCTCCTTGAACCGTTGATGCGGCACACTTGCCCCCTGATTGAAGGCTCCGGCGATGGCCGACGAGAACACAGCAGCAGTGCCCCAGTCTGAGCAGGACCAGCCCGCCCGCGCCCGGCGCATCGAGTCGGGACGGGGCAGTGGTGGCGGGGGCGGCGGGCGTGAGCGCGAAGCCGGAGGCTTTCGCATCCGCCTGAGCGAGAACGAACAACGGGCCGCCCAGGCCGTTCAGGACGCCTTCCAGCTCCGTTCAACCGTGGCGGCCCTGGGTTTCTCGATCCGCACCGTGGCCCAGCTTCTGGAGCAGGGGCAACTGGACGCCCTGCTGGCGGAGCACCGCGCCCAGGGTGGCGCACCCCGGAACGAAGGAACCCCCCGTGACGGGCAGCGGGCCCGGCGAGCCCCTGCTGAGGGCCGTGGGGAGCGGCGCTCCAGCCGTCCGGATCCCTTCGCACGGCCCAGCCGCCCCCAGGCCCCAACCCCCGATCCGGAGGCTGCCGAGGCTCCAGATCAGGCCCTTGAGGTGGTGATCTCCGAGCCGGAGGAGGTCACAAGCGGTCCTGAGGTCGTCAGCCAGTACTGCCCGGATCCGGTCGCTGTCCCTTCCGCGGACACGGCTGAGACGCAGCCGTGAGCGGCAGGCCCAGGGTCCTCTCCGGTGTCCAACCCACCGGCTCTCTGCACCTGGGCAACTGGCTCGGGGCCATTCGCAACTGGGTCAGCCTTCAGGACGATCACGACACGTTCTTCTGTGTGGTCGATCTGCATGCCATCACGGTTCCCCTTGATCCGGCGCTGCTGGCTGAGAACACCCTCCGCACCGCCGCGCTTTACCTGGCCAGCGGCATTGATCCTGAGCGTTCCAGCGTCTTTGTTCAGAGCCAGGTCACGGCCCATAGCGAGCTCACCTGGCTTCTGAACTGCGTCACGCCGCTGAACTGGCTGGAGCGGATGATCCAGTTCAAGGAAAAGGCCCGCAAGCAGGGCGAGAACGTCTCAGTGGGTCTGCTGGATTACCCCGTGCTGATGGCGGCAGACATCCTCCTTTATGACGCCGATCTGGTGCCAGTGGGCGAAGACCAGAAGCAGCATCTGGAGCTGGCTCGCGACATCGCCCAGCAGCGGATCAACGCCCGCTTTGCGCCGGAAGACGAGCCGCTGCTGAAAGTGCCCGAGCCGCTGATCCTTACCGAGGGAGCCCGGGTGATGAGCCTGGCCGATGGCCGCAGCAAGATGAGCAAGAGCGACCCCAACGAAGGCTCCCGCGTCAACCTGCTCGATCCTCCCGAGCTGATCACCCGCAAGATCAAGCGGGCCAAGACCGATCCGGTGATGGGGCTGGAGTTCGGCAACCCCGAGCGACCCGAGGCCGACAATCTTTTGGGGCTCTATGCCCTGCTCAGTGGGGTGGGCCGGGAGGCTGCTGCCCGTGAGTGCGCCTCGATGGGCTGGGGTCAGTTCAAGCCGCTGCTGGCGGAGGCGGCCGTGGAGGCTCTTCGCCCCCTGCAGGAGCGCTATGAGGCCATCCGGGCCGAGGCGGGCTACCTGGATCAGGTGCTGCGCCGTGGCCGGGAGCGGGCCAGCGTCGTGGCCGAGGCCTCCCTGGAGAGGGTACGTGCGGCCATGGGATTTCTGCCGGCACGCTGATCGCTGGCTGCAGATTGATCAGCGGACCTGATCATCCAGCCCTGGTGAGAAGGCTTGCCGATCCAGCGATCTGTGATAGTTCCAGCGCTTGGAGCCCCTGTGCTGGCGCCCGCTCCGGGCCCGGCGGAGGTTGCGGGCTGCCCGGAACGCACGGCAGGGCCCCTTCTGTCCAGCCCATCAGGGAGTCGACGCCGGAAGGATGTGACAACCAGCACAGTTTCACGATCTTTAAGATTTTGATTCGGCATGGTTGCCAAGGGAGCACCCCGCGGGCCCATAGAGGCTTTCGGCACCACCGCCCTGCTGCTGGCCCTGCCGGCACTGATCTCCAGCCGCTATGGCGCTGCCCTGGCTGCGGTTCCACCCGCGCCTCCCGCTCCGCCCTCGCCAGCGCTGGCGGCGCCTGCCATTGCCGTGGCCCGGCCCGCCCCGAGGGCGGCGGTCCGCTATCCCCTCACGCGCCAACGGCGGGCCCTGCTGGCCACGATCCGCTTTGCCGAGGGCACCTGGGCCGAGGGGTCCCCCGACGACTACGGCACCCTTTACGGCGGAGCCCTGGTCTCCTCCCTGGAGCGTCATCCAGACATCGTGTTGGTCAAGCGCTATGCCAGTGCCGCCGCCGGGGCGTACCAGATGCTGCCAGCCACCTGGAAGGCGGCCAGCCGCCGCCTGGGTCTGAGCGGTTTCGGGCCTGCCAACCAGGATCAGGCAGCTCTCTATCTGGCTGATCAGCGTGGTGCCCTCGCGTCGGTCGACCGGGGCCAGCTCTCCGATGAGGCCATGGCCCGCCTGGCTGGGGAGTGGGCGTCCTTCCCGCTGCACCATGGCGGCAGCGCCTACGGCCAGCCGGTCAAGAGAGCCGGGGAGCTGCGCCGCTTCTTCGACGCGCAGCTCCGCGGTCCGGTCCAGCCAACGGCCGCGAGCCGGCTGGGGTGATCAGGGCTCCCTGTAGACCACCCGGCCCCGCTCATCGTTGCCCACGTCCAGCAGATCGTCGTGCATCAGGCGCTGGATTTCCTCGCGCACCCGCTCCCGCGGGATGTCCCGGGGAAGCTGGCACTCCAGCAGGGCGTCGTTGTAAGTGAAGCCGGCGGCGCCGGCGCGCCGGGCCAGGGCCAGCAACTGACGGTCCAGGGGCGGCAGGGCGTCCGTAGGGTCGCCGGCCTCGAGAGCCTCCAGCGCTTCCTGGAGCAGGAGGGGCTGGTTGGCCTGATCCACCAGCTCCGGAATCAGGAACAGATCCACCAGCTGGCCGATGAAGCAGAGGCCGAAGGTGAGCAGCCAGAGGGTGCCGCTCAGCGGCTTGCGGGCATAGAAGCGCTGCAGTCCGCAGACCCCGAAGAGTCCCAGGGCCCAGAGCAGATAGCCGGGCGCCACCTGGCGCCGCTGCTGGCGGATTCCAGGGGCTGCCGGACGTTTCAAGGCTTGGGCGCCGGGGGCAGTTCAGGCAGCACCACCCCGGCCTGACGCAGCTCGGCCGAAAGGTTCCAAACGCTCAGCACCAGGCGGTGCCAGGGGGCCATGGCCTGCATGTCGAGGGCCATGCTCACCGGGGCGGCTGAGCGCAGGGTTCTGGCAGCAATCAGTTCCTTGCGGGCGGTGTCCAGGCGCTCGGATAGGGCCTCCTGATCTTCGGCGGCCAGCACGCTTTCCGGGCAGTGCTGGAGCAGCAGCAGCCCCCGATCGAACCAGAAGTCGAAATCCAGCAGCAGCGAATCCAGGAGCTGATCGAGCAGCTCGCCCGCAGCCCCCGGCCTGGGGGTCGAATCCGGTGTGGAGGGAAGATCACTCACAAGGCAACCTTAGGAATCCATCGGCCGGCAGGGCCGAATCCGATGCGTAGGATCGACCCTGGCCTCGCCTGATTCCGTGTCCCCATCCCCGTCGACGCTCCCGGCCTCTGGTCCTGGCCCGAGCCCGGAGCCGGCGGTGACCCAGGGCGGCGAGGCCACCCGGATGCGCCTGCCCCGCACCAGCGAGAGTCCGGAGTTGCTGCGGATCCGCCATTCCATGAGCCATGTGCTGGCCATGGCGGTCCAGAAGCTCTTCCCCAGCTCCCAGGTCACGATCGGTCCCTGGACCGAGAATGGCTTCTACTACGACTTCGACAATCCCGAACCCTTCACCGAGGCCGATCTCAAGGCCATCAAGAAGGAGATGGGCAAGATCATCGCCCGCAAGTTGCCGCTGCAGCGCCTCGAGGTGAGCCGCGAGCAGGCCGAGGCGCGCATCAAGGCCCAGAACGAGCCCTACAAACTCGAGATCCTGGCGGGGATCCAGGAGCCCATCACCCTCTACACCCTTGGCGACGAGTGGTGGGACCTCTGCGCCGGGCCCCACGTGGCCAACACCAGCGAACTCAATCCCAAGGCCTTCGAGCTCGAGAGCGTGGCCGGTGCCTACTGGCGCGGGGATGAAACCAGGGCCCAGTTGCAGCGCATCTACGGCACCGCCTGGCAGACCCCGGAGCAGCTGGCCGAGTACAAGCACCGCAAGCAGGAGGCCCTGCGCCGCGATCACCGCCGCCTCGGCACCGACCTGCAGCTCTTCTCGATCGAGGATGAAGCCGGCGCCGGTCTGGTGTTCTGGCACCCCCGCGGTGCCCGCATGCGCCTGCTGATTGAGGATTACTGGCGGCAGGCCCACTTCGCGGCGGGCTACGACCTGCTCTACACCCCCCACGTGGCGGACCCGAGCCTGTGGAGAACCTCAGGCCACCTCGACTTCTACAGCGAGAGCATGTTCGGGCCCATGCACGTGGATGAGCGCCAGTATCAGCTCCAGCCGATGAACTGCCCGTTCCACGTGCTCACCTATGCCAGCACCCTGCGCTCCTACCGCGAGCTGCCGATCCGCTGGGCCGAGCTGGGCACGGTCTATCGCTACGAGCGTCCCGGCGTGATGCATGGGCTGATGCGCGTGCGCGGCTTCACCCAGGACGACGCCCACATCTTCTGCCTGCCGGAGCAGATCGGTGATGAGATCCTCGGGGTTCTGAACCTCACCGAAACGATTCTCTCCAGCTTCGACTTTCACACCTATGAGGTGAATCTCTCCACCCGTCCGGAGAAGTCGATTGGCGATTATGCGGTCTGGGATCTGGCCACCGCCGGCCTGATCGAGGCTCTTGAGCGTAAGGGCTGGCCCTACAAAATCGATGAGGGTGGTGGAGCCTTCTATGGCCCCAAAATTGATATCAAGATCGAGGATGCCATCGGCAGGATGTGGCAATGCTCCACGATTCAGCTTGATTTCAACCTGCCCGAGCGTTTCGATCTGCACTACGTGGCCGCCGATGGCAGCCGCCAGCGGCCGATCATGATTCACCGGGCCATCTTCGGCTCGCTGGAGAGGTTCTTCGGGATCATGGTCGAGAACTACGCCGGCGATTTTCCCTTCTGGCTGGCCCCCGAGCAGGTGCGTCTGCTGCCCGTCACCGATGAGGTCATTCCCTATGCCGAGGAGGTGCTGGGCCAGCTCCGCTCAGCGGGTGTGCGTGCCGCCATCGATCGCAGCGGGGATCGCCTCGGCAAACTGATTCGCCACGGGGAGCAGCAGAAGATTCCGGTCCTGGCGGTGATCGGCGCCAAGGAGGCCGAGCACGGCAACGTCAGCCTCCGCTCCCGCCGCGACGGTGACCTCGGCAGCGTGGAGGCCGCTGCCCTCGTGGCAGCCGCCAGGTCTGCCAGCGAGACCCGAGCCGCAGGCCTTGGCCTGGAGCCGGCGACGGCAACCGCCACGCCCGAGTGAGAATTCACCGCCTCCTTCCTTCATGACCACCCTGCTGGCCGGCGACATCGGTGGCACCAAGACCCTGCTGGCCACCTACCGGCTGGAGGGGGACGGGTTGGTGCAGCTTCGCTGTGAGCGCTTCGCTTCAGCCGCCTGGGACGACTTCTCCGCCCTGGTACGCCAGTTCCTCGCCGGGGGCAAAGCCGGATCTGAGGCGCCCAGCCATGGCTGTCTGGCGATTGCCGGGCCGGTGCAGGACGGGCGTGTACGGCTGACCAACCTGCCCTGGGAGCTCGACGAGCTGGAGCTGGCTTCCTCCTGCGGGCTCGAGCGCCTGGAGCTGGTCAACGACTTCGCCGTGCTGATCTACGGGTTGCCGCACCTGGGGCAGTCCCAGCAGGCGCTCGTGCGGGAGGGACTGCCTCAGCCTGGCCCCTTGGCGATCCTCGGGGCTGGCACCGGTCTTGGTGTGGCCATCGGGGTGCCGGGACCCCAGGGCCTGATCGCCCTGGCCAGTGAGGCCGCCCACGGCGAATTCGCGCCGCGCCTGGAGCGGGAGTGGCGGCTGAAGCAGTGGCTGCAGCAGGATCTGTCCCTGGAGCGGGTCTCGATCGAGCGGATCGTCAGCGGCACCGGCCTTGGCCATGTCTTTCGCTGGTTCCTCCACGACGCCGGGGCCGGCGCGCCCCATGGCCTGGCAGAGGCGGCAGAAGCCTGGGCCCTGGCCGAGCTCAGCGGCGCGGCGGAACGCCCCGATCTGCCGGCCCTGGTGGCCGCTGCTGCTGCCGCCGCTGATCCCACGGCCTCAGCCGCCCTCGATCTCTGGCTGGGTGCCTACGGCTCCGTGGCGGGGGATCTGGCCCTGCAGAGCCTTTGCCGCG
>NZ_JAGQBY010000128.1:0-8882 GCF_024345875.1 Synechococcus sp. EJ6-Ellesmere | reverse complement strand
GCAGAACGTCCACGAGATCGAACTGCTGGCCGAGATCGGCGTGGTGCTGCTGCTGTTCGTGATCGGGCTGGAGATCTCCCTGGCGGACGTGGCGCGTCTGCGCCGTCATTTCCTCATCGGCGGCTCCCTGCAGTTCTTCGGCACCGCAGCCCTGGTGGGGGCGATCTGCATGGGGCTGGGGCTCTCCCCCGGACAGGGGGTGTATGTGGGCTTCGTGGTGGCGCTCTCCAGCACGGCCATCGTGCTGCGCATGCTGCAGGAGCGAGCCGAACTGGAAACACCGCATGGGCGCACCACTCTGGCAATCCTGATCTATCAGGATGTGGGTGTTGTTCCGGTGATGCTGATCGCTCCCCTGCTCGCTGGGGTGGGGTCGGCGTCGGGAGGAGGGACGATCGCGGCCCTGCTGGGAAGGATCGCCCTCGTGGCCCTCGTGGCGTGGCTGGCCTGGCGCTGGATCGTGCCCTGGCTGCTGGAGCGCATCACCCGCACCCGCAGTTCGGAGGCCTTTCTGCTCGGTGTGTTCAGCCTTTGTGTGGGCATCGCGATGATGACCCAGTCGCTGGGGTTGTCACTGGCGCTGGGTGCTTTTCTGGCGGGCTTCATTCTCTCGGAGTCGGAGTATTCCCATCAGGCGGTGGCGGTGATGCTGCCCTTCCGCGATGTGTTGATGAGCCTGTTCTTCGTGTCGATCGGCATGCTGCTCGACATCCAGTTCATGCTCGCCCCCCCGCTCTCGCTGCTGCTGCTCACCCTGGGGGTGGTGCTGGTCAAACCCCTGGTGGCCGCCGGCTCGGCCCTGGTGGTGGGCCTGCCCCTGGGAGGGTCGGTGCTCACCGGCCTGGCGCTCGCCCAGGTGGGTGAATTCTCCCTGGTGGCCACCAAGGCCGGCGTGAGCACCGGCCTGCTCGGTCCCGACATCTTCCAGACCGTTCTGGATGTGGCCGTGCTGAGCATGATGCTCACCCCGGCCCTGGTGGCCTGTGGTCCAGGCCTGGCCGCCTGGGTGGCCACCACCCCCCTGCGGCGGCTGGAGCGCCGCCGCCTGGTGCCGGTCAGCTCCGGCAGCACCGATGGCCTCAGCGGTCACATCCTGATCGTGGGCTTCGGCGTCACCGGCGCCAACCTGGCCCGCATGGCCCGGCGCTGCGACATCCCCTATGCCGTGCTGGATGTGAACGCCGCGATCGTGCGCGATGCCCTCAGCGCCGGTGAGCCGATTCACTACGGCGATGCCAGCCAGGAGCCGATCCTGCGCCTGGTGCATGCCGATCGGGCCCGCGCCATCGTGGTGGTGATCGATGATCCCGCCGGTGCCCGGCGCGTCGTGGAACTGGCGCGCCGCTTTGCACCCGATGCCTTCATCCTGGTGCGCAGCCGCTATCTGCGCGAGGTGGAAACCCTGCTGGCGCTGGGAGCCGATGAGGTGATCGCCGATGAACTCGAGGTGTCGATCGAGGTGTTCTCCCGTGTGCTGGCGCGGATGCTCGTGCCCCGCGACGACATCAAGCGTCTGATCGCTGAAGTGCGCGGCGGCTGGCGCCAGATGGCCCGCAGCCTCTCGCCGGAAGCCACCGCTGTGAGCGATCTGCGTGTGGCCGTGCCGCACCTCACCACCCACTCCCTGCGCCTGGCCGAGCAGTCAGCGCTGGTGGGCCACACCATCGCCAGCTGCGGTCTGCGCGCGGAGCACAACGTCACGATCCTGGCGATCACCCGTTCTGGGGAACCCATCACGTATCCCCACGGCCACACCCGCCTGCTGGCGGGCGACATCCTCTTCGTGATCGGTCCCGAGGCCTGGGATCCACTCAGCGTGCGCTGAAGACGCGCCAGCAGGCATCAACGCATGGAATGCAATCCGATCGGATTGCCCTCCGTGTCGAGCACCACCGAGATGAAGCCGAACTCGCCGATCGCCATCTTCGGGCGGCAGACCTGGCCGCCGGCCGGCACGACGCGGCTTTCCTCAATGGCGCAGTCCTCGCAGCTGAAGTACACCATCGTTCCGCCCTTGCCGGGCTCGCAGCCGGCCATGCGCATCAGCGCGCCGCCGGCGCCCACCTGGGAGGTGTCCATCGGGAAGCACCAGTAGTCCATCTCGGGATTGGAGAGGTCCTGGAACTCCACCTGGAACACCGCGGCGTAGAAGGCCTTGGCCCGCTCGATGTCGCTCACGTTGAGCTCGAACCAGGTGACGGGATTGCTCGGCATGGTGCCTCGCGGCGAGGTCCGGTTCAGCTTAGGAACCAGTCCTGGACCCGCTGGTCCCGGGTCGGTGCCAGCGCCCTGTGGTTTGTCAGCATGGGCCGGCGACACGTGGCACGCGGCATCGGATGAACATCGACGGCAAGGCCTGGCGCACGATCTGGCTCGAGGACGGCGGCCGCTCGGTGGGGGTGATCGATCAGACCCGCTTGCCCCACAGCTTCAGCACCCGCTCGCTTGCCACGCTCGATCAGGCCGCCGAGGCGATCGCCACCATGGTGGTGCGCGGCGCCCCCCTGATCGGTGTCACCGGCGCCTACGGCCTGATGCTCGCCCTGCAGGCCGATCCGGGGGATGCCTCCCTGGTGGCGGCCTTCGAGCGGCTCAACTCCACCCGCCCCACCGCGATCAACCTGCGCTGGGCCCTGGAGCGGGTCCGTGACCGGGTGACGCCGCTGCCTGTGGCCGAGCGCGCCGCCGCGGCGGCGGCGGAGGCGGCCGTCATCGCCGATGAGGATGTGGCCATGTGCGCGGCGATCGGCGATCACGGACTGGAGCTCTTGAGGCGGCTGACGGCTGAGCGGCCTCCCGAGCGGCGGCAGGAACCCCTGAATGTGCTCACCCACTGCAACGCCGGCTGGCTGGCCACCGTCGACTGGGGCACCGCCCTGGCGCCGATCTACAAGGCTCACCGCGCCGGGCTGCCTATCCATGTCTGGGTGGATGAAACACGCCCCCGCAACCAGGGCGCCAGCCTCACCGCCTTTGAGCTTGGCCGTGAAGGGGTGCCCCACACCGTCATCGTCGACAACGCCGGCGGTCACCTGATGCAGCACGGCCTCGTGGATGCGGTGATCGTGGGCACCGACCGCACCACCCGCACGGGGGATGTCTGCAACAAGATCGGCACCTACCTCAAGGCCCTGGCCGCCCACGACAACGGCGTGCCCTTCTACGTGGCGCTGCCCGCCTCCACCATCGACTGGACCCTCGCCGATGGTGTGGCCGGAATCCCGATCGAGGCCCGCTCCCCCGAGGAGGTGACTCACATCCAGGGGCTGGCCCTGACCGGCTCCGCAGCGGGTGAGGTCGCCCTGGTGCAGCTGCCCCCCCAGGGGAGCAGAGGCTTCAACCCTGCCTTCGATGTCACCCCGGCGCGGCTGGTCACGGCCCTGATCACCGAGCGAGGGGTGGCACCGGCCAGCGAAGCGGGATTGCGGAGCCTCTATGGACCGCTGGCCCCGGGCTCAGAGCCAGCGGCGGCGGCGGAAGTAGAGCGCTAGACCCGCGCCGATCAGCACCATCAGCCCCAGTGTGGCCTGATAGCCGAGCCGCCAGCGCAGCTCCGGCATGTTCTCGAAGTTCATGCCGTAGACGCCCGCGATGAAGGTGAGCGGGATGAAGATCGACGAGATGATCGTGAGCGTCTTCATGACTTCGTTCATGCGGTTGCTGAGACTGGAGAGGTAGGTGTCGTGCATGCCGCCGAGGATGTCCCGGTAGGTTTCCACCATGTCGATCACCTGAATGGTGTGGTCGTAGAGATCACGCCAGTACACCCGGGTGCTGTTGGTCAGCACCGGTGAGGATCCCTTCTCGATCGCACTGATCACTTCACGGCAGGGCCATGCCGCCTTGCGCAGCGTCAGCACGTCGCGCTTGAGATAATGGATGTCCTGGATGTCATCAGGGCTTGGGTCTTCGAGAATCTTGTCATCGATCTCCTCGATGTGATCACCGATCTGCTCGATGGCCTGGAAGTAGTGATCCACCACCGTGTCCATCATTGCGTAGGCGAGGTAGTCGGCCTTCAGCTGCCGGATTCGGCCCTTGCCCTTCCTGATTCTTGCACGCAGGGAATCGAAGACATCTCCCTCATCCTCCAGGAAGGAGAGCACCACATTCTCGGCCACGATCAGGCTGAGGTGCTCGATGCTGATCGAGGCGCTGCTGCGCTCGAACTCCATCATCTTCATCACGATCAGCAGGTAGTGACCGAACTCCTCCAGCTTGGGGCGCTGGCTGGTATTCACCAGATCTTCCAGCGTCATCGGGTGGAGGCCAAAGTGTTCTCCCAGTCTTTCGATCAAGCCCACGTCGTGGATGCCGTTGACGTTGATCCAGGTCACGCTGTTTTCAGCCAGGGCCTGCTCGAAGCACTGGCTCAGTTCCACATCCTGGGTTTCACTCAGCTGCTCGGCGTTGTAATCGAAGATGTCGACACGGGCGCGCTCACACTTGCGCTCGCCGACGAACACCATCGTTCCCGGCGCCATCCCGGCTTTGCTGCCCCCGCCGCTGAGCGTGCGTGCCTGGCGGCGCCGACCGGACCTGCTGGATCGCCCCATGGCCGTGGCGGCTGGCGCCGGCTCAATGGCCTTGATGCTGGCACGGGTCCGGCTGCTGCGCCCTTCCCTAGCCTCCTGGCCAATTGCCGCCACTCCGCCGGATGCCGAGTCAGAACCGCTGGTCGCAGGCCGAGGCCGAGGCCGCCGTGGCCCGCTACGGCGCCGAGGGCATCAGCAAAGACCTGGCCCTGCGCACCTACAGCGCCCGCCTGCTCGGCGCTGACCCCGATCTGGTGCTGCACGGGGGCGGCAACACGTCGGTGAAAACCACGGTCACGGGCCTGCTGGGGGAGACCATTCCGGTGCTGTGCGTCAAAGGCAGCGGCTGGGACCTGGCCACGATCGAACCCCCCGGTCACCCCGCTGTGAGACTTGAGCCGCTGCAGGCGCTTCGGGCCCTCACGAGCCTCAGCGACGAAGACATGGTGGCGGCCCAGCGCCGCAACCTGATCGACCCCTCGGCCCCCAATCCTTCGGTGGAGGCTCTCCTCCACGCCTTTCTGCCCCACAAGTTCGTCGATCACACCCATTCGATCGCTCTGCTGGCCCTGGCCGATCAACCCGACGCGGCGGCGATCTGCCGCGAGGTCTACGGCAATCGGGTTGCCCTCGTTCCCTATGTGATGCCTGGCTTCGCCCTGGCCCTGGCGGCGGCTGAGGCCTTTGAAGCGGCCGAACAGCGCGCCAGGGCCGCAGGGGTGGAGCTGGAAGGGATGGTGCTGCTCCAGCACGGGCTGTTCTCCTTCGGGGCCACGGCCGAGCAGAGCTACGGTCGGATGCTGGCTCTGGTGGGGGAGGCCGAGGCGCGCCTGGCCCGGCTGAGCGCCCAGGCCCAGCCGCGGCCCATGCCGGAGCCCCCCATTCCTGCGGCGGCTGTGCTGCCGGTGCTGCGCGGGTTGTTCAGCCGAGGCGCCGAGGCCGAAGGCGCTCCCCGCCGCTGGCTGCTTGATCTGCGAGCTTCGGAGCCCGCCCTGGCGGTGGTCAACGATCAGCGCCTGCCCGAGTGGGCTGGCCGCGGCGTGGCCACCCCCGACCACGTGATCCGCACCAAGGCCCAGCCCCTGGTGCTGCCGCCCGCCTGCGGCGATCTGGCCACCTGGACGGCGGCCGCCGCCACGGCGCTTGAGGTCTTCATTGCTGCCTACAAGACCTACGTGGCCCGCCAGAATGCTCGGGTCGGCGGCGGGCGCACGCCGTTGGATCCCCTGCCGCGGGTGCTGGCGTTGCCGGGCCTGGGGCTGGTGGGCCTGGGCCGCTCGGCCCAGGAGGCCGCCGTCACCGCCGACATCGCCGAAGCCTGGGCCCGCACCCTGCTCGCTGCGGAGGCCCTGGGCCGCTTCCAGCCCGTGGGCGAAGACGACACCTTCGACATGGAGTACTGGAGCCTGGAGCAGGCCAAGCTCGGTAAGGCCAAAGAGCTGCCCCTGGCCCGCCGGGTGGTGCTGGTGACGGGAGGCGCCGGAGCGATCGGTGCCGCCACTGCCCGCGCCTTCGCCCAGCGGGGCGCCGATGTGGCGGTGCTCGATTGCCAGGGGGAGCAGGCCATGGCGGTGGCCGCCGCCTGCGGGCGCCGCGCCCTGGGTCTGGCCTGCGATCTCACCGATCCCCAGGCGGTGCGCCAGGCGCTGGCGGCGGTGGCGGGCCACTTCGGTGGCCTCGACATCGTGGTCAGTAATGCCGGTGCCGCCTGGAGTGGTGCCATCGCCGAGCTCAGCGACGCTGACCTGCGCGCCAGTTTCGAACTCAACCTCTTCGCCCACCAGAGCGTCGCCCAGGCGGCGATGGCCATCTTCCGCGCCCAGGGCATGGGCGGTCAGCTGCTCTTCAACGTGAGCAAGCAGGCGCTCAACCCCGGGCCCGGTTTCGGCGCCTATGGCATCGCCAAGGCGGCTCTGCTGGCCCTGATGCGCCAGTACGCCCTCGAGGGCGGCCGCGAAGGGGTGCGTGCCAACGCGATCAATGCCGATCGCATCCGCTCCGGCCTGCTGGATGAGGGCATGATCCAGAAACGCTCCGCCGCCCGGGGAGTCAGCGAGGAGGCTTACATGGCCGGCAACCTGCTGGGCCAGGAGGTGCGGGCCAGTGATGTGGCCGAGGCCTTTGTGGCCCTGGCCCTGATGGAGCGCACCACGGGCGCGGTGCTCACCGTTGATGGAGGCAACGTGGCGGCGATGGTGCGCTGAGGGTCTCAGGCGGGGGTGCGGGAGCTGGCCATCAGGGCCAGGCCCAGACCGCCCCAGACCAGCACCAGCGCCAGGCAGAGCCCGGTCCAGGCCGGCAGCCCCCAGCTGCTCACCGCCAGCGGCGCCACCACCGTGATCACTCCGCCGGCCACGATCGGCTGCAACAGCAGTTGTTTGATCGAAAACGGCTGCAGGGCCTCGCTGCGATCCAGTGGATCAGCCATGCGCAGCAGCAGCAGGCCGCTGGCCGCCACGCCCGTGGCCTGGCCGAACTCGATGATCGCCCGCTCGAACCAGGCCGAGGGCAGGATGCGCGGGGCCAGCAGCAGCAGCACCCCCAGGTTCCAGGCCAGCCCGGCCAGGGCCAGGGCCGTGAGTGACATCCAGTCGTGGGCCAGCAGGGTCAGATCGAGGCAGGCGGTGGCTGCTGTGATCAGCAGATCGGCCGACACCGTGCCCAGGCGGTTCTGCACCCGGGTCGAGACCCAGTGGTCTTTGCCGGAACGCTCCAGCAGCCAGCGCACCAGCAGCGATCCCACCAGGGCCAGGGGGAACACCGGGAACACATCGATCACCTTCGCCAGCCCTCCTCCGACGTGGTCGGCCATCAGGCGCAGGCCAGCCAGGGCCACCACGCCGATGGCCACGGCGAGTCCCGTCAGGGCCAGGTTCAGGGCCAGAGCCGAAAACCTCAGCTCCGGCGGAGGGGGCAGCGGCGGCTCAGCCTGGGCGGCGATCGCCTCCGCCTGCTCCGGCGTGATGCCCTCCTCCGGCTCCGGGGGGTTCGCCACCCCTGAAGCGATTGTGGAGCCCCCCATCAGCCAGCCCCGGCTGCGGGCCAGCAGCACCACCAATCCACCCACCACCGTGGAGATCAGCAATCCCACGGTGGCCATGGCCAGACCCAGGGCCTCGCCGCCTTCAAAGCCCAGGCTGGCGTAACTGGCGCCCATGGCGGCGGCCGATCCGTGCCCCCCCTCATAGGCCACCTCGATCAGGCAGGCCATCAGGGGATGGACCCCCAGAAATGGCTGCAGCACCAGCAGCACCACCAGGCCACCCACCATGTACTGACCGAAAGCCAGGGTGAGGGCCAGCAGCACCTGGGCCGACAGTGGCCTCCAGAGTCCGGCCAGCTTGGGCAGCGGTTTGGCCAGCAGCAACGTGGCGAACACCAGGGTGAGCAGCACCATCGGCAGCTGGTCCCAGATGTCGATCACGGGTTGGCTGAGCAGGGGCACCAGCCCCGCCGGTGCCACCAGCAGGCCCAGCACTCCGGCCAGCAGGGCCTCGGGAATGCCCCAGTGGCGAAGTCCCAGCACATCACCGAGGCTTCGGCCCACCACCAGCACCAGGCCCAGAGCCACCAGCGCCACGGCGGGGGTCTCGACGGCCTCCACCAGAATCCTGACGCTGACTGGGATGAAGGGCATCAAAGGGCGAGGTGCTTGCGGAAGAAGGCTTCCGTGGACTCCAGTACCTCAATCTGTACGGCGCCGCTGCGGAATCCGTGCCCTTCAGCGGCAAATCGATGCAGCTCCACCGGAATCCGGTTGGCGGCGAGCGCCGCGACGATCCGCTCGGTCTGCTGCGGGGGCACCACCTGGTCCTGGAGACCCTGGAAGAAAATCACCGGGCAGCGGATCCTGTCCGCGTGGTGCAGCGGGGAGCGGGCCTCATAGATCGCCCGCTCTTCCGGCCATGGCCCCACGAGGCCGTCCAGGTAGCGGGCCTCGAAGCGGTGACTGCTGTCGGCCAGGCCGGCGAGGTCGGCCACGGCATAGCGGCAGGCGCCCACACGGAACACATCGCTGAAGCAGAGGGCGGCCAGCACGGTGAAACCACCGGCGCTGCCCCCCTCGATCGCGATCCGCTCAGGGCTGGCGCGGCCCGCTGCCACCAGGCCGCGGGCCGCTGCGGCGCAGTCGGCCACATCCACCACACCCCAGAGCCCGTTGAGCCGTTCGCGGTAGGCCCGCCCGAAGCCCGTGGAGCCGCCGTAGTTCACATCCACCACGCCCCAGCCCCGGCTGGTCCAGTACTGGATTGCCGGATTGAGGCCGGTGCGGGCCATGGCCGTGGGTCCGCTGTGACCTTTCACCAGCAGCGGCGCGTCGGCGCTGCCTCCCCCCTGAGGGGGATG
>NZ_JAGQBY010000127.1:0-8961 GCF_024345875.1 Synechococcus sp. EJ6-Ellesmere | reverse complement strand
TCGGCAGGAGCGTCAAGCTGGCCTGGATCGGAAGAGACGGGCATGGGAAAAGGACCATTCCCGTGGACCGAATCCCATGCTGACAGGATCAGCCAGGCCTACTGGGCCAGACTTTTAATAGGCCCTGTTCATTGGGGCGGTACATGGGGAATACTTGGTGCAGCTTTTCGGCTCAATCCAGCCGATTTGCGCACATTATACCGCCATAGAAGTGCCCAGATCCACTGCACTGCAAGCGGTCTAGTGATATCCAGGAAGCCCTAATTGGAGACTTTCTGAAGTGATCCTATCTGAAGCGAGCCTAGGCCGATGATTCGCGATACATCTATGACAAAACTTGTGGGCAATTGAATTGCAAGGCGAATCAGTATGTCATTTCAGTGGTGCACTATTACAATAGTGTGGATTAACGTTTCTGGCTGGGAAGGTGATGTCCGGTAACTCGCGAACAGTCTTCAGGTGATTAGAACTTGTTCGATCCCGTTAAGCCAGGTCAGGGCCATTGCGGCGTAGCCCTCAGAATTGGGATGAAGACCATCGGAAAGTGATGAACCGATTGCGGTGAACTGATCGACAACGGATACCGTCAGCTGTTGGAAAGAACGATTTGACAGCTCATCCCTAATTAGGTTATTGTATTGAAGGATCTCATCTCTAGTAACATTGCTAATTGGATCCTTTTTCCATTTGTCGCTAACTGTTGGGATGGTGCCAACAATGACGTCAAGTTCTAGTCCAGAAGCATTTGCTTCTTGATCCATTCTGTTCATAAAGAAGGTCAAGCGGTCAAAAGCCGACTCGGCCAGCTTGTCCTGTTGTTCGCCTTGAGCGTCATTGTTCTTATCACCAGCGGGAGAGGCGCCGAATTCGGTGCCGACGACTTGATGAATCAGATCATTCGTCCCCAGCATTAACAGCACAATATTGCGATCGGTGATGACGTCTGAGAAATATGTGGTTGAGATTGCGAGATCTAGGTCACTCAGGAGTCCATCGCGAATCGAGCCCTCGTTCGATTCGTTGGCCTGAAGCGAAACATATGTCTTATCAGCAAGTGGTTCGTCGGTTCGGGCGATTCCTCTGCCGGATTTTCCCCAGTGATTGGGGTCACGACTAGGATCGTCATCAATAATCTGTTCCCCGACAAAATCAAATTGATAGCCTTGACGTTCAAGCAGATTTTCCAGAGGGGCTCGGTAGCCACCTGGCTCTGTTCCAGCCGTGATCGAATCGCCCATGGGCATGATTCTGATCATTGGAGACTGGCCGGGGAAGAGTTGTCGAAGAAGCTGACTATTGCCTGACTGTGCGAGCAAGGATCTGATGAAACGCTCCAATCCTGATGTTGTAGTCATGTTTTCTCCAAGATTTAGGGATATCAGAGATCCGAGCAATGATTTGCGCATGTTAAGCCGTAAATCGATGTTCGGAAACGTGGATGTATCTGATGAGACTATCGTAGCCAGCGATGGTCGCATTCCACGGGCTTCATGGATCGTCAGGGTAGTGGATCGAGTTGGCTGTCACGGTCAGGACTGGATCAGCGGCCTTCTTCGACACCTTCCACCTATTGATTCGATTCCACCAGGAGGGCCAGGGCGCTGCCAATGCTGTCGGCCTCGGCCGCCGGCTTGTCGCGGCGCCAGTGCAGGATGCGCGGGAAGCGCACCGCCAGGCCGCTCTTGTGGCGCGAGGAGCGCTGGATGCCCTCGAAGCCGAGGTTGAACACCTGCAGGGGCTCCACCGACCGCACCGGCCCGAAGCGCTCGATGGTGTGGCGGCGGATCCAGCGGTCGAGTTCGTTGATCTCGCCGTCATTGAGGCCGGAGTAGGCCTTGGTGAAGGTCACCAGGCGTGGGCTGCCGCCCACGCTGGCCACGTCAGCGGTGGTGTCCCAGAGGCCGAAGGTGTAATCGGTGTAGAGGTTGGCGCGGCGGCCGCTACCCGCCTGCGCGTAGAGCAGCACCGCATCGAGTTCCATCGGCTCGAGCTTGTGCTTCCACCAGTCGCCCCGGCGGCGGCCCACCCGGTAAGGCGACTCCAGACGTTTCAGCATCAGCCCCTCGGCCCCCACGTCGCGGGCGCGGCCGCGCTCCCGCTCCAGCTCCTCCCAGCTGCCCAGGGGCACGGCCGCTGAGCCGCGCAGGCGCTGCCGCTCCGGGTGATCGCTGCGGGCCACGGCATCATGCAGCGCCTCCAGCCGCTCCAGGCGCCGCTGCAGCGGTTCGTCGCGCCGGTCGGCACCTGCCGATTCGAGCAGGTCGTAGGCCACGAAGGCCATCGGGCACTGGCGGCGCAGGCTCGCTCCCACGCTCCTGCGGCCCAGACGCCGCTGCAGGGCCGCGAAGCCGTGGGGACGCTCCTCGCTGGGATCCCAGACGATCACTTCGCCGTCGAGCACGGTGCCCTCCGGCAGGGCCTCCCCCAGGCTCACCAGCTCGGGAAAGCTCTCGTTCACCAGCTCCTCGCCTCGGCTCCAGAGAAAGCTGGTGCCGGCGCGGCGGATCAGCTGGCCGCGGATGCCATCCCACTTCCACTCCGCCCGCCAGTGGCTGGGATCCCAGCCCTCCAGCTGGGCCGGATCGAGCGGACTGGCCAGGAAGAAGGGGAAGGGCCGGCTTGCCGGCACCGCCGACCCTTCCGCCGCAGGGGCGAGCAGGCTGCGGAAGGCGTCGGGCGTGGGCTCAAAGCCCCCCATCAGGCGTTGGGCGATCTCGGCCTCCTCCAGCCCAGCCACCCCGGCCAGGGCCCGGGTCACCAGGCCCGTGGACACCCCCACCCGGAGGCCACCGGTGAGCAGCTTGTTGAACAGGAAGGCCTGGCCCGGAGGCAGGCTGGCCCAGGCATGCAGCACGGCTTCGGCCTGGACGGCGGGCTCCAGCGCCGCGATCGCCGGCAGCCGCTCCCCCATCCACTCCGCCAGCGGCCGCTCGATCACCTCGGCCTCGGGCAGTTTCAGCTGGGGCAGCAGCAGGGCGATCGTCTCGGCACTGTCGCCCACCTGGGTGTGGCAGTCGTCGAACAACCACTCCGGCAGGGCTGAGGCGGCCAGAGCGATCTCCCGCAGCCGCCGGCCCGTGATCAGCCGCTTGCGCCGCTTGCCGAGCAGCAGGGTGAGCGCCCAAGCCCCATCGGCGGGATCCACCGTTCTCAGGTAGTCCTCCACCGCCGCCACCCGGGCACGGGTACCGGGGCTGCGGTCCAGCTGTTCATAGAGGGCGCAGAAGTCGCGCATGGGCGGCCGCTCGAGCTGTTCAACCCTCACCCTGGCAAGCGCCGTGGCCGATCGCTCCCGCACTGCCGCCCGCGGGAGGATGGGGGCCAAGGCCCTGCGGCCATCCGCTGTGACAGCCCGATGAAGTTCAAGGACTACTACGAGACCCTCGGCATCGAGCGGGGAGCGAGTGAGGAGGAGATCAAGAAGGCCTACAGGCGTCTGGCTCGCCAGTACCACCCCGACATCTCCAAGGAGGCGGGTGCTGAGGAGCGTTTCAAGGAGATCAGCGAGGCCAACCAGACCCTCTCCGATCCGGAGAAGCGCCAGGCCTACGACGAACTGGGCCGCCATGACCCCGGCGAGGAGTTCCGGCCGCCGGCGGACTGGGATACACGCTTCTGGCAGGGCCAGGCCCACCAGGAGGTGGACCTCTCCGAGCTGTTCGAGCAGATGGGATTCCGCAGCTCCCAGCGACGGCGCCAGGCGGGAGGTGTGGACTTCCCGATCCGCGGCCAGGACGTGGAGGCCGTGGCCCGGCTGACGCTCGACGAGGTCTCCCGCGGCAGCCAGGTGACCCTGGAGCGCCCGGGCGGCGGCAGTGTGCGCATCCGGGTCCCCCAGGGCGTGACCGATGGCGAGCGCCTGCGCATCCCTGGGCGCGGCGGTCCCGGCAGCGGCGGTGGCCCTGATGGCGATGTGTACCTCCACATCCAGGTGCTGCCGCACAAGCTGTTCCGGCCGGTGGGTCATGACCTCTATCTGGAGCTGCCGGTGACTCCCTGGGAGGCGGCCCTCGGCTCCCAGATCGAGCTGCCCAGCCTCGATGGCCGCGTGCGGGTGACGGTGAAGCCAGGCGCGCAGGCGGGCCAGAAACTGCGGCTGGCCGGTAAGGGGCTGCCGAAGCGTGGCGAGGGAGCGGGGGATCTCTATGCCGTGCTGCAGATCGTGATGCCCACGCAGATCAGCGAGCGTGAACAGGAGCTCTATCGTGAGCTGGCGACGGCGTCCACCTTCCAGCCCCGTCCGCAGTTCACCGGAGGGACGACCGATGCCTGACGACCTCCTGATCCCCGTGGACGCCGACAGCCCGGTGGAATCAGCGGAGCTGCTGGCGGCCTCAGGGCTGGCCCATGAAGAGCTGGTGGAGCTGGTGGAGTTCGGCGTGTTCGAAACCAGGGAGGGCGCCACGGGCTGGAGCTTCCAGACCCGGGTGGTCCATCAGGCGCGGAGGGCGGTGAAGCTGCGGGACACCTTCGGGCTCAACCCTCCCGGCATGGCCCTGGCTCTCACCTACCTGGAGAAAATCGAGGCCTTGGAGCAGCGGCTGCGGGAATTAGAGTGCCTGTTGCCCCGATGAGGCCTGGACGGCCGTTGCCATGGAGGCTTCAGATCTCACCACCGGATCGCTGACCACCCGGCACCTCAGTGTGCAGAAGGTGAGCGATCTCTCCCTTTATATGGAGCATTCGTCCATCATCCAGAGGCTCTGCTCCGAGCTGGGATTCAAGGAACCGGCCACGGCGATGGCCTGGGTGTTCGATCAACTGGAGCAGTCGGAAGATCTGCAGAAGGCGATCTTCGATCTACTTAACGACTGACTCTTTGCCGACAGGCTGAGGAGCGGTACGAGGTTCACGCTGCCTTGGGGAGTTCACGTCCTGCGCTGCGGCATCACCCACATCACTCCCCCTTCACGCCCCATGGGCCGCTGTGTGAGCTGTTGCTCGAGAACAGCAAGAGTTTGATCTGAGCTGGTGCTTCGGTTCTGCGATCTCCCATACGTCCACCGGTCCAACTGGGTGAAGCACCTGTTGGTGAGTCTTGTGGGCTCATCACTTGTGGCTCTCTTACCGTGGCCTCCCTTGGTGATTGCTGCTCAACAGGGAAGACCTTCTTCAGATGCACTCTGGAGGATTATTGAGTCCTGTTTGCCTCCAGAAAATACGGGAAATTACTGTAAGTGCCCTGCTTTCATTCTGTCCTGCTGTCATGATCGTTGCGAGCCGGATCAAGCTGTTGTCTGGGCTCTGACGCCAAGCTTTGTGGCCATCCGCAACTCCTACAGTTGTGGCTGTGAACCTGGTTTCGTGGCTGGCTTGGCCTTGCCGCGCCAGAGACTCACCGGGCTGGAAGATCCAAGCCGTCCGGATGCCATCTGGCCTTTTGCCTGGACTGTTGC
This sequence comes from Synechococcus sp. EJ6-Ellesmere, assembly GCF_024345875.1. Lineage (NCBI taxonomy): Bacteria > Bacillati > Cyanobacteriota > Cyanophyceae > Synechococcales > Synechococcaceae > Synechococcus > Synechococcus sp. EJ6-Ellesmere. The sequence goes on along the minus strand of NZ_JAGQBY010000127.1, from coordinate 3,565 downwards.
CAAGGTGCATCTCCCCAGTGAGGATTCCATCGCCCTGCTGATCAATCCCCCGTCGGCACGGAGTCAGAATCAACTGCATGTTCACATCCTCCAGCTTCGCCCTGCCTGGCGAACGGCTTTGGATACCGACACTCCCGTATTGCCGGAGGGGGTGGCTGCCATCAAGCTGTCCCACGGCACCGTCACCACAGCCGAGCACGTCAGGATCCGGGCTGGGTGGCTCGTCGAAACTCAGAACTGGTAGCGCATGATCGCCGCCAGGCTGGCTTCACCAGGGATGTCGGCCTTGCGCACACCCATCACTTTGGCGCCCATCACCAGGGCACGGCTGGCGATTTCATCGACGATGCCATAGCTCTCGGCGCTTGGGCCATCGGCGAAGGTCACTGTCCCTTCGTCGTCGATCGTGCCTGGGGTCACATCGTCGATGTCGATCAGCAGCAGTTGAATCGCGCCATAGGTGGCTGCCCGGGCCGCCTGGGCCAGATCGGATGTGGTCCGACCCTGACTGGCGCGCAGTGTGTAAAGGGACTGGATCTCCGCCAGTTCATCCCGGAACAGCTCATCAAGGATGGCGCGGGCACTTGCGGCCAGATCGGCATCGCTCTGCGTTTCGGGATTCTCCAGGATCACAGCCCGTGCGAGGTGCGGATACGACTGAACTTCGCGGTAGATCGACTGCATTGGTTCGCTGGCTGCCAAAATCAGTGGGGTCTCCCGGCCCACCAGCAGCAGCCGCAGCGCCTGATCGATCTTGCGGGCGTACTGGGCCTGACGCACCTTCATGCCCTCGGAACCCTGGAGACGACCGCTGGGCGAGCGGTCCCTGATTGAAGCCTTCCTGGCCGAGCTGGCCACATCTTTCGGCATGCCGTTCAACTTGATCTCGACGGCCGGCAGGTCGGAGGAGACCGCCACCAGCCGCACACTGTTCTGAGCCAGGGCCAGGACGTAGGCGGACTGGGGCACGGTGACCGCCCGCAGCAGGGGCTGGACGTGGAAGCGGTCGCTGACCTCCACGGTGGGCTTCAGGTGGTTGGGCAGGCGGAAGCTGCGCAGGCCTTCCGGCGAAACAAAGACCGCAAGACTGTTGGCCTGGACCTCCCAGAAGTCATCGTCGTCGATGAGGTCGTGGAGAAGCTCCTCGATGACCAGCACCTCACGCTTGTCGTGGGCGGCGAGCTGCTCAATGGCCTCGCCAGCAAGGTTTTTCAGAGCGATGCGGTCGGCCTGGGCCTCCTGGGTCAGCGGTGTGGTGGGCAGAACCAGGCTGACCCGGGCCGGGCCGTGATGGAGCATCAGTGCTTCGATCTCGGCGCGGGTGGGGATGTCGACGTGCAGCATGGAGGGAAGGATCCGGGAAATAATTCGTTCCACGAATCTACAGGCCAAGAAACCTTAAAATATTCAAAAGGAATCCTGTTGGCAATCAGATAAGCTTTTGTATTGCAACATACTGGAATTCTTGAGTTGACAGGGAGGTGATGCCTCGCTCCTCCTCTGCTCAGGATTCAGCAGGACAAGCAACTTTTCGACCCCGGAATCTGGGCTCTTCGCTGTCAAGCTTGTTGCGAAACCCTTCCTCTTTGGCTGAGAAGGGATGCGGTTGTCGGTGCCGACTGGTTGATCCTCCGCAGTCTCAGCAAGGACTCACGTTTCCAGCAACATCTTCGAGAGGTTCGGCAGGCCCGCACCCTGGTGATAGCGGTCGCGCTTGGGGTCGGTGCAGTGGTCCAGCAGGATCTGCTTCACCCGGTCGGGGTAGCCGATGAACTCGCTGCGCACTGACAGGAAAGCGGCCAACAGGCCTGAGATGTGGGGCGCCGCCATGCTCGTGCCCGACAGGGCGATGTAGAGCTCATCGACGCCCTTGCCCCGGTCGCGCTCGGCGCTGCGGTTGGGGTCGCTGCTGCTGCGGCACGACAGGATTCGCTCCCCAGGGCCCACCACGTCGGGCTTCAGACGCCCGTCGGCCGTGGGGCCCCGCGAGGAGAAGTACGAGGTGCCGTAGCGGTGGGGCAGGGTTGGGTGCACCGATCCAACGGCGATCGCCTCCTCCAGGTTGGCCGGATCACCGATCGAGAGGTCGAAGGAGCGGGTGGAGCTGAAGCCGTCGACCACGATGTCGCCGCTGCCCTCGTTGCCTGCCGCGAGCACCACCAGCACCCCCTGGCGCACCAGCCGCAGCAGGGAGGCGCACAGGGGCGAATCGCCGCAGCCGAAGCTGGCCGGATCGAAGGCGCCCCCCAGACTCAGGTTCACCCCCTGGATCACCAGCCGGCGGCCGTTCTGGTTCTGCGTCCAGATGTGGTCGATGGCCTTGAGGATCCAGGCGTCGTAGCCGCTGCCGTTGTCGGCCAGCACCTTGTAGGTCACCAGCCGGGCCTTCGGCGCCATCGCCAGCAGGTCCGGCCCCGTCGGGCTGCCGACTGCCTGCAGCCCCCCGGCGATCACTCCGGCCACGTGGGTGCCGTGGCCGTTGGCGTCGTTGCCGCTGCCGGGCAGCACCGGCCCCCGCTCGGTGCAGTCCCACTCGGCGGCGATCGTTCCCCCGGGGGCGAAGAGCGGGTTGTGGAAATGGGGATGGTGGCGGTCGATGCCCGTGTCGAGCACGGCCCAGGTGATCCCCTGGCCATAGGCGTTGTACCCCAGCTGGGCGGTGCGGGCCTGCACCGTATGGATCGACTCGCTGATCAGGGCTTTTTTCTTGCTGTTGCTGAACATCCGGTACACCGCCGGGGAGGCGATGCCGTAGTGCTGGCTCAGCGAAGCGGCCAGGGTTTCCACCTCGGCGCGGGTCAGATTCACCGCCACGTAGCGATCCAGCTGATCCTCCAGGTGAACCGTGTCGGCCGTGATCGGATCCTTCAGCACGTTTTCATTGATCCAGCCCAGCACCTTGTCCCTGGCACTCTCAATGGAATCTTCAGGCCCTCCCGGGGCCGCTGCCGAACTGCCGGTCAACCTGGGGCGGTCGATCAGTTCGATCAACACGGGCACCCGCGCTGTGGCGTCCGCATCGAGGGAATCGGCCAGGTTGCGCGCCACGGTGATCGGGCTGACCGGCTGGAAGCGGGAGCGGTCCACCGCCCCCATCACCGTTTCCTGGGTGAAGCGGCGCGAGAGATAGCGGCTGGCGGAGTGGGCCTTGCTGGGCGGCCAGACGATGCCTTTCACCCGTTCATCGGCCACGGCGGGTTTGCCGCTGGCGCTGTACTCATCGGCCAGGCTCTGATCCAGGCCGACAATGTCGCCGTCCTGGGCAAGGTTCACCCAGCGCTTGACGCCAGCAGGAATCGGCAGCTTTTTGCCATGCCACTTGTGCAGCACGTCGGTCACCTGGGGCAGCCCCAGGGGTGAGCCGATGGTCAGGAAGAGATCAACGGGCAGCTCAGCGCCGAGCTCCATCAGGGCTTGATAGGTGACCATGCTTCCCTGGCTGTGGCCGATCACCACGAAGGGGCCACCGCCGGTGGTCACCCGGCCCTTGACCGTCTGCACCATGCGCACGCGCTTGGCGCTGTTGAAGAGGAAATCGTTCACATCATCCAGGAAGACCTGGGTG
>NZ_JAGQBY010000126.1:0-9003 GCF_024345875.1 Synechococcus sp. EJ6-Ellesmere | reverse complement strand
CGATGAACTCCTCATCCACCTCGGTGGCGGTGAGCTCCTCACCCACCAGGTCCTGGATCAGGGGGTAGAAGCGCACCTCGAACCATTTGCGGAACACCGGGTAGGTGCGCTCCGCCGGCCAGGTGCCGGTGTCGCGATGCCAGTAGTCCAGCTCGGCTTCAAAGATCGCCTCGTAGACCTCCTCGAGGATTTCTTCGGCCTCCTCTTGCGTGTCGTAGTCGGGGATCAGATACAGGCAGGGCTCCCTTGCGTCGGCCGCATCGACATCCAGATCCAGTTGCTTGGCCCACTCGAGCAGCTGCTGGGCGGGGTAGATCCCCACCGCGCAGCGGTTCACCACGGCCATGGCCCACCCGGCGGCATTCCCCAGACGCTAGGCAGGGCTTCCTGAGCAGGGTTGGCGCCGCGGGAGAAGCCTGTGGCCTCTTCGGCCGGGAGGTAGAGGGGGCCACGAGGATGGGAGCCTCTCAATGAAGCACCCGGAGGCACTTCGATGAAGGTGATCGTCGATCTCTCCGTTGTTCCGATCGGGGTCGGCGTCAACCTGGCGCCCTACATCGCTGCCTGCGAACGGGTGCTGCTGGACGCCGGTCTCAAGATCCAGCTGCACCCCAATGGCACCGCAATCGAGGGAGAGTGGGCGCCGGTGTTCAAAGCGATCGAGGCCTGCCATTTGGCCGTGCACGCCATGGGCTCTCCCCGCATCTACACCACCGTGAAGATCAACACCCGCACCGATCGGGACCAGACGCTGGAGGAGAAGGTGGCCAGCGTTGAGGCATTGCTCCAACAACCGCAGGAACGGGGCCATTGAAAAGGGCGCCCCGAGTCGAGCGCCCTTGGGCCGGTTGCAGGGCTTGGGCTCGCGCTCTGTCCTGGTCGAGGCCTCTGATTCAGTAATAGATCCGCTGGCCCGCCTTGTCAGTACGGCAAGCCGACCACAGCCACAGGGCATCAGCTCAGAGACTCTCTGCTCATCACTGGCGGCCGCTCACCCTCAGAAGGGCACACCGCACCTCGTCTACCGAAAACCCTTCCTCGGCGATCCATCTGCGCCGGCTGCTCTGGCCAGGCACCAGTGCCACCCTGCTGGCAGCGACGCCAAGTCGCTCGGCGACGAACTTCCGCAAGGCCTCATTGGCAGCACCCTCAACCGGCGGGGCCGTCAGGCGGATCACCACCGCGTCATCCTTCAGCCCCACCACCTCGTTACGACGGCTGCGCGGCTGGATCCACAGGGCGATGCTCTCGCTGGCCGTCATTCGTCACATTCCACTGCCTGCCGAGGATTCCATCTACAGGCCGCTGCGTAGAGGGCATGGGGATGATCGGCAGCGGTTGTGAGGCTGCCGCTCTCTCTTGCAGGGTGAACGCAAAAAGGCCGGCACCATCGGTGGAGGGCCGGCCAGGGGAAAGGGTGATCGTGGTGGCCGCCAGCATTGACGGATCGCAGAGAGCGACCGGCCTCAACGCTGGGACAGAAGAGCGAGATCGGCGATCTGCTGGAGGATGCCATCTCCGCTGAACGCCTCCACGATCAGACCGATCGTGAACCCCAGCATCGCGACGCGTCCGTTGAGACGCTCCGCACGTCTGAGCTCCTCGTCTCGGATCTGCTTGGCGGCAGTGTTCAGGAACCAGGTGTCGTTGGCTTGAGTAGCTCGAGTCATGGGAAACCCTTGCGAGTACAACGAAACATTACGAATGTCGCCAGCTGCTTGACGTGAGGAGCGATACCTAGTCCTGATCTGAGCACAAACCCTGGCCACGGACGGGTGGATCGGTCTGCCTGTCAGAGGTCACCTCCGCTCCGGCTTTCGATGCGTTCCTCGACCGCTTCCCACACCACCCGGTAGGCCAGGCTCTGGGCGTCGCTGATGGCCTCAGCAGCAGGGTGCATCCAGGCCACCTGGCAGGCCAACGCCTCGAAATCATCCGGAACCACCGTCAGACCCAGAAGCTCCAGCGCCGTCGCCACATCTGGTGGATCGGGAACCATCGACCGTCTCCTCATAGGTCCGCTCAGCAAGTCCGCCGCTGCTGATCCTTGCGGCGATGGGCGTTCCTCAGGCCGCCAGTGGAGCGTGGGCTTCGCAGCCGCTCTCCAGCTCTTCCCACACCCGGCGGTAGGCCGCGGTCTGCACGGCGCTCCATGGCTGGGAGGCCGGGTGGCAGCGCGCCACAAGCCGCGCCAGGTCCTGCCGGCTTCTGGGTTTGGTGTTCAGGCCCAGGGCAGCCAGGGCTGCCCGGTGTTCCGTTGACGATCCCATGGCTGTCATCAATCGACCTGTGATCCCTGGATGTTCGCGACGGCCGCCACCTCTGCAAGAGGGGATGCCGATGGCGGTGTTGATCTTCATGGAAGGCGTGCCCCACTGTCAGGTGGTTCAACGATCAGCGGCACTCCTTCTCCTGACGGGACACTTCGGAGGACCAGGGGCCGCAGTTGACCCAGCGCACCATCCCCACCTCCACGTCAGTGAACAACACAAGACCGCCGAGGAAGAGAAGCGCGACCGCCGTGCCTGAGAGGAGGTTGCCAACTGTCATGGGACCAGTGTTCAGGCCGAACCATTGTGCTGCTGCCACTGACCGCCCCGCTGGCGTTGGGCCAGCACGATCCGCGGCATCTTCGACGTGGTCGAGACCAATGACCAGCCCCGCCGACCCGCTCACCCAGCGGTTGCGGACCTGTGAGAAAACCGCATGGATGCTGGGCCGCCTGTTGGAGGCCTGAACGGCTCTGAGCCGCGCTCCATCACCCGGGCTCCCCCTGCTGAGGCAGCAGGAGAGCGCCTTCCCCATGTCATGGGGCCAGGACGGCGACTCACGACACAGTTTGGTGTATCTAGCTACAGACAAATCAGCGCAGTCCTTCTGCCGATGAGGCTTATGGTTAAGTTGCGGATCAGTATTTCCGCTTCTCCCAGTCCCGCCCAATGTCCAAAGCTCCCAACGACCCTGCCCGCGAACAAGCCCTTCGGGACTCTCTGCTCGTCCGTTTTGCCTCCGCTGCCGCAGCTGGCAACATCGACATGAAAAAGGCCCTCAACCGCGAAGCCACTTACTTGGGCATTCAGCTCAACAAGATCGACGGCTCGACGCCTGGCATCCAATGAAGCTGGAGCAGGCAAGCACATGCCTCAGCAGAGCTGCACTTCACGAATTCCAGTAATCCTCAAGGCTGTTGTGTTGCAATGAAGTTGTGTCGCAATGAATCTGAGGGATTTAAGTCAGACGCAACGTCACCACTCTCATGTGGCAGGTCCCTCCACCAGCCTCTGAACCATCACATAGGCATCCATGTAGCCCAGTTGCTTGTGGCGAAAGGCCCCCGGCAGGGTGCCGATGATCTGAAAGCCGTTCTGCCGCCAGCAGCGGATGCCGGCGGTGTTGGTGCTCACCACCAGGTTGAACTGCATGGCCCGAAACCCAAGCCGCCGGGCCTCCTGGAGCGAGTGCTGGCAGAGGCGGCTGCCGATCCCCTGGCGGCGGCAGTGCTCGGCCACCACGTAGCCGGCATTGGCCACATGGGCGCCGAGGGTGAGGGAGTTGGGCCTGATGTAGTAGGTACCCACCACGGCACCTGTGGCAGCGATGGCCACCATCACCGCCTGGCTCTGCTCCACCCACAGGGCCCAGGCCTCCGGCTCGGAGATGGCTGGGTCGTGGGGGAAGGTTTCGCCAGCGCGGAACACTGGCTCCAGCAGGGCCCACACCGCGGGCCAGTCGGCCGCCTCATAGGCGCGGATCTGCAGCGGCGTGGTGGGCGCGGTCAGCGGCGAGGGGGATCGGGGGGATGGTGATCCTCTTCCCCCCATCGGGCAAAGAATCTCCGCTTCCGGCTCAGCGCATCAGTAACCCGATTGGCCCCAGGGCTGCCACGCCGCCGCAGAGAGCCAGCAGCACGCACACGCCACGGGTCCAGGCCAAGGGCAGACGCCGCAGCGCCAGGAAGCTGCCGCCGCTCACCAGCACTGAGCCACTGAAGGCCCCCAGCCACCAGAGCAGGGCGGAGCCGTCGGCCGGAGCTTCCAGGCCGTGCAGCATGGCGTGTACCGCCACCGCTGCGGTCACCAGGGCGGCGCAGGCACCCAACTGGGGGCTCTGCTGCGAGTGGAGGCATCGCAGCACCAGCACCGCCACGGCGCTGATCGCCAGGGCTGCGAGAAATTCTTGGGCCGGCAACGTGCCGCCCATCGCCCCGAACATGCCGCCGCCAACGGCACCAGCCAGGGCCCAGAGCAGCAGTTGGCCGGAGATGCAGGAGGCAGCAGTCCCCACACCGATCAGCAGCAACAGGTGATCGGTGCCGCTGATGGGGTGCAGGAAGCCCGCCCCGATGCCGCCGTGGGCGATGCCATGGGCCTGAGCGGGTTGATCGAGCAGCAGCGCCAGGGCTGCCGCACCGCCGAACAGGGCCAGGGTTCTGGCCGAGAAGGTCTGGGTCATCGAGAGGTCCGGTCCGCGCCGGGGATTGTGCACGGCGAGCGTTCTGACTGAAGGGGCCAGGGCCCCCATCACAGCTGCGGGACAGCGCCGGATTCGGCTCAGGACGAACCTGCACCCCACCGGACTTTCCTCGTTGCCTCCAGGGAGTGACCCGCTGGAACCGTTGCCTCCATTGTGTGGCGCCGTGGCCGTGTGGGCATTACTGGGGGTGGCGGATCAGCCAGCCCAGCATCAGCAGGGATGCAGCGGTGATCCAGCTGCCACCCACCCGCAAGCCGATGGCCAGCCAACGGCGATGCGGAGGGGCCAGGGGCAGGGAAAGCAGGGTGCTCAGCACCGCAATGGCCACGGTCTCCCCCAACAGGGCCGCCAGAGCTCCCGCATGGCCGGCCAGTGCCGAGCCCGCCACGAGGGCGAACAGCGAGGTCAGAACGGCAGCCAGAGGCAACAGCACCACAGGCCGCAGCCGCACCTCCAGGGCCACGAGCAACCCAAGCCCAGCCACCAAGGCGGTGCACAACAGCGCCAGCAGCAGTTCCGAAGGCAGAGTCAGACCGATCAGGCCTCCCAGCAGCCAGGCCAGCGGCAGCAGCAAGGGCAGGCGATCGCCGTAGGGTCTGCCGGCCTGCACGCTCAGCAGCACCAGGCCGATCACGAGCAGCAGATCCGTGGGCTCCAGGAACAGCCGGGCCATCCCATCCCCCCAGGGGCCCAGGCCAGTGGGCGCCAGATGGGCCAGCGGCAGAGTCATGTGAGGGCCTGCTCCAGAAACCACAGCCCCACCAAGGCCACACAACCGCCGGCCCCCTGCACGAAGCGTCGTCCTCCAGGCCAGCGACGCGTCTCGCCCAGCAGGATCCCCACCAGGTGCAGCAGGCCTGTCGCCAGTACAAAGGCCAGGCTGTAGAGGAAGGCGTTGCTGCCGTCGGGCAGTTCAGCGCCGTGGGCATGGCCGTGGAACACCGCAAAGGCGGCCACGATCAGCGCCGCCAACCAGAGCGGCGGCGTCAGCTCGAACAGCACCATCAGGCCCATCACCAGACCTGAGACGGCGATGCCGATCTCCACCCCCGGAATCGGAACCCCCAGAAGGCCGAGCAGCCCTCCGAAAGCCATCACCATCGGAAACGCCACCGGCAGCACCCACAAAGCTGGCGGGCCGAGCACCGCACCCCAGAGGCCCACGGCCACCATCGCCACCACGTGATCGAGGCCACTGATCGGATGCAGAAAACCGGCCACGAACCCACCACCGGGGTGCGGATCGGCATGGGCCCAGGCAGCCATCGGCGCCAGGGCCAGGGCGACACCGGCCAGCAAGGTCCATGGCCAGTTGGTTCGAGCCATCAGTCTCAGGCCGCTGCATTCCATCCTGGATCTTTCACCCAGGCCCCAGGCGTGCCCCTAATGGGGGTGTTCGGAGCAGGGCATCCACTGGCACCGAATCTGGTGGGCGCCAGAGCCGCAGCGGTGCCACGGCGGCGGAACGTCTCCCAGAGGAGCTGCCTGGAACAAGGCCGATGGCGAGCAAATGCGCGAGGGACGAAACCGTGGCCGGGGGCGACGGCCTGGCTGTGGTGTCCAAACCATGACCATGGTCTCCAGTGCTCGCGAGTTGGTGGAGACATGAGTGATTATTTCGAGCAAGCCGCCAGCCCGGCGGTGCTCTTGAGACTCTGTTCCATGCTTTCTCTGCGCTCCACGCTCATCGTTGTCGGTCTGGCGGCTCCGCTGGCGTCCCACGCCGAGAACCTCGACATGGCGGGTGTGAACCGATACGCCACCCAGGAGCAGGTCACCAGCATCACCCAGTTCTCCGACGTCAGGCCGAGCGACTGGGCTTTTCAGGCTTTGACCAACCTGATCGAGCGCTACGGCTGCGTGGCCGGCTACCCCAACGGCACCTTCAAGGGCCGGCAGGCACTCACCCGCTACGAGGCCGCCGCCCTGCTCAACGCCTGCCTCGACCGGATCACCGAGGTGACCGACGAGTTGAAGCGCCTGATGGCCGAGTTCGAGAAGGAACTCGCCGTGCTGCGCGGCCGCGTGGATGGCCTCGAAGCCAAGGTGGGTGAGCTGGAGGCCACCCGGTTCTCCACCACCACCAAGCTCAGCGGACAGGCCACGTTTGTGGTGGGAGCCAATGCCTTCTCGGGTTCGGCTGTCAACACGGCGGCGAACACGGTCAATCGAGCACCGAATGAATTCACCGGTCGTCCACGGACGCCCGTACCTCTGCCCAATGCCACCACGTTCAACTACGACCTGCAGCTGACATTCGACACCAGCTTCAACGGCAAGGATCTGCTGCGCATCAACCTGCGCGCAGGCAACTTCGGCCGCAGCGTGTTTGGCGGTGAGCCCCATTCTTTGGCGCTCTCAACCCTGGAAGTGGCCTTTGAGGAGGATGCTGGCCCCGATGTCGTGGGGATTGACAAGCTCTTCTACCAATGGCCCCTCGGTGGCGGGTTCACGGCCACCCTGGGCGCTCGCGTGGGGCAGGAAGACATGCTGGCCCTGTGGCCCAGCGTGTACCCGGCTGACACCATCCTCAACGTGATGACGGTGAATGGTGCGCCGGCGGCGTACAGCAAAAATCTTGGCGCTGGCGCCGGTCTCTGGTGGCAGAGCAACGGCTTCAGCCTCAGTGCCAATTACGTTGCGGCCAATGGCGACAGCGGCAATCCAAGTGTTTCTGCAGAGGACGGTGGCGGTGGACTTGGCAACAGGAATTCCGGCGCGACCGGCAGTGTCCAGCTGGGCTATCAGCAGGAGCAGTGGGGCCTGGCTGCGATCTGGACCTACGTCCAACCAGAGACCCAGTTCGTTCCGGGAACCACCTCGTTCACCCACAGCGCCATCGATCACAACATCGATGCCACTACCAGTGCCTGGGGCCTGAGCGCTTTCTGGCAACCGCTCCGCAGCGGTTGGCTGCCTTCCCTGAGCATCGGATGGGGAATCAACAGCACCACCTACAGCACGCCCCAACCCCGCGGCAGCCTCAGCACCAGCCAGTCCTGGATGGTGGGTCTGCAGTGGACCGATGTGTTCGCCAAGGGCAATGACTTCGGCTTTGCTGTGGCCCAACCCGTCTTTGCTACAGCGCTCAGCGGCGGCGGAACCCCGAACGACGGCAACTATGTGTGGGAGTGGTGGTACAAGTTCCAGCTGACTGACAACATCTCGATCACACCGGCTCTGATCTATCTCAGCCGCCCCCTCGGCCAGGCAACACCTTCGGGCGAGAGCTTTAGCCAGTTCGGCGGACTGGTGAAGACGAGCTTCCGCTTCTGATCGGAAGCTCGTTTGTTCAGAGTGTCATACACAGCTCCCGAAACGCTCCTACTGGGGAGCGCGTTGAGGAGCTGTGGATCCATTCTCAGAAGATGGCGCCGCCGGACTGTGTTGATGCTGGTGCTGGCCAGGCCGGGCTGGTTTGCGATAGCTGCCTGACCCGCCGCCGCCACAGGCCAGGGCGTCAGGCGTGGATGCCAGGAGGGCAAAGATCAGGGCCACGCTGAGGTTGCGAATCGATTTCATTGTTCAGTGTTGATGTGTTGAATGTTGCGTTGGATGCTCAGAGCACGGCATCCAGAGGTCACCCATGGCGTGCACGCCCTCGCAGCCCAGCTCACGCGCTTTCTGAAGGGCCACCTGCCGGCTCGGGTAGGCCATCAGCTGTTGCTGCGCCGCCCCGCTGCTGTGGTGTTGATGGCCACTGCCTGGGGTCAGCGACCAGATCCCCATGGCACTGACACCGGCCACCACCACCCCCATCCCCACCACGCAGGCATTGAGCACACCCATGCCCACCACCCCGATGCTGATGACCCCCATCGGCACCACACCGATACTCACCACCCCCATCGGCACGATGCCGATCGAGATGATGCCCAACGGCGCCACACCGAAGGCGATCCGCTTGGGCTTGTCGCCACATTGCGCCATGGGAGTGCTCGGGCTCAGTGGGAGGGCCCGGAGCCGTGGGCGTCACCGTGCTTGGCACAGGGCATCCACTGGTTCCCCATCTTGTGGGCGCCCGTGCAGTTGAAGTGCAGCTTGGCGGCCTTCTCCGCTTCTGCCTGAGTGGCGTACATCGCCGGGACGCCGCCCGAACCTGCTGCTGGAGCGGCCAGGCCGGCGGCGGAGAACAGGAGGTTGGCTCCGATCGCGGCTGCCGCCCGGGCTGGCCACGGACTTGAAAGGATCGACACAGGACGGGTGCGAGCGCAGGCTGGCCTGCTGAGCACCCACCCTAGCGAATGTCTCTAGTAACGCACGACTGCTGGAGACTCTGGGCCAAGCTCCCTTGCTTTCTGGCGCCTCCTAGGCTGGTGAAGGTTCTACCCAGTGGAGGGTTCTTGCCTTGGCCCGCCAGGGATCCCTATCAGCAAACCCTGCTCCCAGCCTGCGCATCGGCGAGGTAGCCAGGCGCACCGGCCTGCCGGTGAAGACGATCCGTTATTACTGCGATGAGGGCCTGCTCCAGCCCAAGGATCGCTCCGCAGGTGGATACCGATTGTTTGATGAGGAGAATCTCGCTGAGCT
>NZ_JAGQBY010000125.1:0-9015 GCF_024345875.1 Synechococcus sp. EJ6-Ellesmere | reverse complement strand
CAGGGCGCGTAGATAAAGGGGCTCGGCCTTGGAGTAGGCGCCTTGGTAGTGATACAGACCAGCCAGGTTGTTGAGGCTGCTGGCCGTCAGCGGGTGATGAGGACCCAGGGCTTTCTCTATGATCGCCTGGGAACGGAGATAAAGGGGCTCGACCTTGGAGTAGGCTCCTTGGTGGTAGTACAGCCCAGCCAGGTTGTTGAGGCTGGTGGCGGTATCAGGGTGATCAGGACCCAGGGCTTTCTCTCTGATCGCCTGGGAACGGAGATAAAGGGGCTCGGCCTTGGCGTAGGCACCTTGGTTCCTGTAAAGCTCCGCGAGGTTGTTGAGGCTGGTGGCGGTATCGGGGTGATCAGGACCCAGGGCTTTCTCTCTGATCGCCAGGGCGCGGAGAAGGAGGGGCTCGGCCTTGGCGTAAGCACCCTGCTTTCTGTAAAGCTCCGCCAGGTAGATTAGGCTGGTGGCAGTATCGGGGTGGTCAGGACCCAAGGCTTTCTCTACTATGTTAAGAATTCTTCCCCACAGCGGAATCGCCGAGGCATAGTCACCTCGTGATATCAATGCATTGGCCTCATCGACCAGCCTTCTAAACTCATTCTCAGCTGAACTTGATCCCTGATTTCCGACGTCGTTTCGCGTTACCGGCGCTGCTTGCGGTTGGGTGTATCCACACGGAGCCCAGCCGATCGTAGCCGCCATGAGAATCTGGCCAAAAGTGGCCACCCGCCTACCGATTTCCCGTCGTTTCTGTAGACGATGGACATTGGGCATGGGCTAGCGGCTGCTCCTGTTGATTGACAACGGCCTGACTACCGTAGGCGGCAGTCTCAGCACTTTGCCGCAGTCTTGATGGCTCAGGAGTACAGCGAGCTACGCACTCTGGGAGCCGCCCCTAAGCAGGGGTTCCACATTGAGAGTCGGCAGTTGGTAGGTGCCTCTGAGGCCTTGGAGAGTCTTGGATTGGCGCAGGAGCCCCCCTCCGCCCCCGTGGATCGCCAGCTCCTCCAGAGCAGCACGCAAGCCGCCGACCAGGGCTCCCTGCTCTGCCTGCGCTGCCGAGTCAGCCACCCCATGGAGGCCAAGCTGCGGGCGCTGCATCGGCAGTTCGCCGCGGCCTACGGCCTGGACCTGATCAGCCTGGCCAGCTACGTGCTGGACGACGACGGCAGGCCGCTGCCCTACGCCGATTCAGCCGAGAGCCCAGGCGGCTTTGTGCCGTTCGGCCTGGAGGTGGTGCGCACCTACGACACCGCCAAGGGTTGTGGGCTCCCCCACTGGGCCCGCCAGAAACTCCAGGCCCACAACGGCCTCAAAGCCCACCTACGTGAGCAGGGGCTTCTGCTGATTGGCGACTGGGCCCTGCTCGCCGATGCCAGCCCCACCCGCATCCGCCAGGCTTGGGAGGCCTTCGGGAGGGGGGAGCTCATGGCCGATCAGGCGGTGGCGCTGCACCGGAGCTATCTGCCGCTTTACCGCCAGGCCAAGGAGGACCACCGCAGCCGCAAGGGGCGGCAAGGCGGTTGGCTGCCCGATGGGGCCTTCTTCCAGCAGGTGGATCCCAGCCGGCCAGCAGCCGACACCTATGCGGCACTCAAGGCAATGGCCGATGCGGTGCGACTGCTCAAGACCGACGCCTGGCAGCGGTCCGTTTCCTTCGATCAGGACGACACCCCGGAGCCCAGCGACCCGCGCAGCCTGGAAGGCGACCTGGAGGAGGAGGCATCAGATGGCGATCCAGTGGAGTTGCGAACGTCGATCGCGGCGGCGCTGCAGCGGGCCATGGACAAGCTCCTGCCCCAGCTGGTCTCTCCCCAGTCCAAGGACAGCGAGCTGCTGCGCTGTCTCTGGGCCGGCTACGCAGGCGGACTGGGCCAGCGGCCCCTGGCCGAGCGCTGCGGCTGCTCCCAGGGGCAGGTGAGCAAGAAACTCAAGCTGCAGCAGCATGCCACCACCATCGCCACAGCAGCAGCACTCGAACTGCAACGCCAGCCTGCCTTCTCGGCGGTGGCAGGCTCGGTGGAGGGAGCCGAGCGGTTGGTGGACGCCTTGCGGAATCACCTGCTGGAGCCAGAACGAGAGGGGGATGTGCCCCCTCTGCGTCGGTGGCTCAGCTCCCATCTCCGCCAGCCATGACCACGCCTCCCCCGATCGAGCCCCTGGAGGCCATGCCCCTCCCAGACGGGGCAGTACTGCTGAGCGAATCAGCGGGTGCCACCGCCTCTGGTGACTGGCGGCGGCACTCGAGGCAGCTGGTGCTGGCGGCCCTGCGACAGGCGATGGCGGAGCGGCAGTTGAACCTGCCACTGGGGCCCGAGTTGGAGGCTGATGATCCTGGGCGGCTGCTGGCACTCAACCGGTTCGCCCTGCAGCTTGCGGTCACGGGCATCAACAGTGATCAGGTGGAGGTGGATGCAGGCTTCTGGCAATTAGCGGTAACGGCCCCGCAACTGCTGGTCGCCGCCTGCGTCGATGAGGACAACGCCGTCGTCCACTTTCCTGGCGTGCTGACCGGCGAGGAGTTCATCGCCGCGGCCAGATCCGCTCCGGAGCTGGAGGGCACGATCCCGCTGGATCTGGATCGCTTCCGGGGCGGCATCGACCGACTCTTCTCCCTGGTGCAACTGCTCGACCCCGCTGCCTTGCCCCGTCTGGCCCTGATGCCGCCATCGGCGGTGCTCAAGCCGGCGGTGGCGGTGATCGATTGGCTGAGCGTTCTCCTGGCGGATACCCTCTCCGGACTGGGCGGCACCCTGCAGCCGGCCACGGCCTACGCATTCCGCTCGGGAGTCACCGCCGCAGAAGACGCACTGACGGTGCTGTCGATCCCGCTGGGGCTTGGTGCCGGCGGTGCCCTGGTCTACGGCGAAGCGGTTGCCGACTGCATCGAGCGCTTCCAGCTCCAGCTCATCCCCAGTGGCACCACCAACCCGGAGCGGTTGCGGTTGCGGCTGATCGGCGCCATGGCGGGCGATCTGCTCCCCGATGGCCTCACCCTCACGGCCGTGCAGGGCAGCCATCAGCAAACGATCACGTCTCAACTGAGCACGAGCCTGGAGCTGGAGCTGCAGGGGGCCCAGGACCTGATCGAGGTGTCGCTCAACGCCCCGGGTGGAGAGCCGCTGCAGCTGCCGCCGTTGCGGTTGCCGGCTTGATGAACGGCATCGACCTGCAGCTGCAGAGCAACGGCAGCCGCGATCAGCTCCTGGCTTTTCTGGTGTCGCCAGCCGGACAGGAGGCTTTCCCGGTGACGGTCCCGCCCCAACTGCTGGAGCTGCAGAACGCCTGGGTCAGGCGCTTCCTGGCCCATCACGATCCAGCCAGCCCGGCGATTCCGAGCGATGTGGTGCGCGACTGGGGCCTGAGGCTCACCGCCGCCATGGCCCACTGGCTGGCACAGCCTGCCTGGCATCAGTTGCAGGTGGCCCTGGAGCAGCAGCCAAGGCTGCCACTGCGGATTCGCTGCCAGGGGGACACCGCTGTCATCGAGCGCCTGCCCTGGGAAGCCCTGCCCCTGGATCGCCCGATCTGGCGGCAGGGCCAGTCGGCGGCCCCTTCCCCGGGGCGACCCATGCGGGCACACCGGCCCCGGGTGCTGCTGCTGGTGGGCCTGGAAGACGGCCTCGACCTGACGACCGAGATCAACCAGCTCAGCGCCCTGAAGGCCCAGGGCCGCATCGAGCTGGAGGTGTTGCGT
This sequence comes from Synechococcus sp. EJ6-Ellesmere, assembly GCF_024345875.1. Lineage (NCBI taxonomy): Bacteria > Bacillati > Cyanobacteriota > Cyanophyceae > Synechococcales > Synechococcaceae > Synechococcus > Synechococcus sp. EJ6-Ellesmere. Next base: position 5,324 of record NZ_JAGQBY010000125.1, on the reverse strand, counting down.
GGCCCGGGCTCTTCGTTGGGCGACTTGCGGCATGCACTGCTGAGCCGATCCGGCTGGGATGCCCTGGTCTTTCTGGGCCACTCCGAACCCGACGCCGAGGGTGGTGGACGCCTGCAGCTGGGTGATGGCGGCTGGCTGGCGGCCAGCGCCTTGGGCCAGGAATTGCAGGTGGCGGCCAGCCACGGCCTACAGCTGGTGTTATTGAGCAGCTGCAGCGGCATCGATCTGGCCCGCAGCTGCAATGCGGCAGGCATCCCCTGGGCCCTCTGCTTCCGGGAGCTGGTGCCCACTCAGGCCGCTGCGATGGCGTTCTGTGAACTGCTGGCCGCCATGGAGCGTGGTTCTGGCCTGCACGGGGCTCTCACGCATGTGCGCCGGCACCTGGAGCACGACGGCCCCGCTGGCAGCCACCTGCTGCTCAGTGCCTATGGCAATGGTCAGACCGACGACATCCACCTGCCGCTGCGCAAGCGCCGCCAGCTCTTGCGCCGCCTGGCCACCAGCCAGCGCAGCCAGGCGATCGCAGCCGGCCTCGCCCTGCTGCTGGCGGCGGTGGGGGAGATCGAGCCGAGCAACCCGGTGAGCAGCTTCCTGCTGGATCGCCGGCTGTACATGCAGCGTCTCTGGCGGGGCGTGATCCAGCAGCCGGGCCCCAGTGGGTTGCCTTTACCGGTGCTGTTGCTGGAGCAGAGCCGCGCCGATGGGGCCCTGGCGGTTCAGGCCACACCGGGGCGTGTGTCGCGGGCGGCCCTGGCCAGGGTGCTGGAGCTCAGCCCTCCGGTCCAGGTGCCCAAGTTGGGGCTCGATGTGGTGCTGGATGAGCCTGCCCCCCACACGGCGGAACTGGCGGCGGTGATCCGCCAGCAGGCGCGCCCCCTGGTGTTCGCGGGCTACCTGGGGCCATCAGCCAATCTGGCCGGCGCGGGTCTCCGCTCCCGCCCTGTGGCGGAACTGGAGCAGGCAGGGCTGCAGGCCAGGGATCTGGCAGTGGGCACCGTGGCCGGCAGCGGACCTCTCAAGGCGGTGCCGCTGCAGCTGCGGCACGCCATCAGCGCCGAGAACTTCGCGGGTGCACTCTCGTCCGCCGTGGCGCCGCTCCTGCCTGCGGAGAGCGTGATCGATTGGTCGATCGACTGGACCCCCCTGATTCACCGGGTGGAGGCGCAGGATCTCCCTGCGTTGCGCTCGCCCGCCCTGCTGGTGGGCAGCGACGGCCGCATCGACCGGGATCAGGCCGATCTGTTCGCCGCCCCCGGCGCCGTGCGTGACGCCCTGCCCCGCTGGGGTGGCTCCAGCGGCGAGGTGCCCGGTGCGCTCGTCCAGGCGGTGCTGGCCCAGAGCCTGTCCATGGGCCACTGGCTGCGCCCCTGGTCGCTGGCCGCCTGCACGGCCCTGGCCGCAGGGCTGGGGGTGCTGATCGCCGCAGCCCAGGCCAACCGCGGGCGGCGGCTGGTGCTGGTGGGATCGATCATCCTGGTGGCCGTTCCCCTGGCTTTGCACGTGGCCGTCTTTGAGCTGCAGCTCTTGCCGTTGCTGCTGCCCCTGGCGGCGCTGGGCAGCACCGCCCTGGTGCGCCGTGGCTGAGATGAAGCTGCCGCTGCTGCTCCGCTGGTTCACCGCCGTGGCCGTGCTCGGCTCCGCTGCGCTCGCCCCATCCGCCTGGGGGCAGGCCCAGCACCAGGGGCGGCCCGTGTTCATGTCGCCGCTGCAGCGGCCAGCACCAGCGCCTCAGAAGACAGCACTGCAGCGAATCCGCGAGCTGATGGGACTGAACCCGCCGATCGCGGTGGGGGGCAGCAGAAGCGGCAACGCCGTGGAGGTCTGCGTGATCAGCCCCCGCCTGGCGATGACCCCCAGCGGCGAAGCGATCGCCACGGTGGCCATGGGCCGACCCACCCTTCTGGCGGTGGGCCCCCTCAATGAAGTGCAGATCGAGCGCGCCGGCAAGGTCGTCTGGCAACGGCGGGCTTCCTCCACCGAGGCGATCGAGGGGCCGATCACCTGGCCCCTTGATCCGCTGCAACCCGGCGAGACCGTTGATGTGAAGCTGCGGCCACGGGGGACGCCCGGCGCTGACTTCGCGGTGATCCAACTTGCCGGAGCAGCGGCGGTGGAGATGAACCGGGCTGATGCGCTGCTGCAGGGGCTGGGAGCAGATCCGGCTCTGTGGCAGCAAGCGATTGAGCAGCAGCTGGATCAAGGGCACGTGGCCCTGGCCTGGGAATTGTTGTTTGAACGGCGCTCGCCTATTTCGCCTTCCCTGGATGAATTGAGGCGGATGGTGTATCAGCGGGGGTGTGGGTCCTAGCTGCGTGCTGCGTTCAGCCAAGTTGGCCATGCGAGCTGGAATCCAGCCTCACGTTGGGACAAACCTGACCCAGGCCCTTGTGGGCGAAGAATTCACTGCCACCCATCCGGATTGGCACAGATCAGTGGTGAGCTGCGAAAAGTGTTGGAGGGACTGCAGCCGCGCTCCTGATCAACGATGAAGGCGAAGTCGTCAGCCCACAGACTGGGGCGATGCTCCTGAGCCACCGTCTGCTTCTTGCTCTGTTGCTGGTGGTGTCGATGGCCCCGGCTGGCTTGGCCGGTCCCGATGTTCGCGCCACGGTGCTCTCGATCGGCGATGGCGACACGATTCGGGTGCTGCAAGGAGAGCAATGGATCACGGTGCGACTGGCCTGCATTGATGCCCCCGAGATGGCCCAGGCCCCCGATGGCGCCAACGCCCGCAGCTACCTGCAGAGCCGGCTGCGGCTGGGCTCCAGCGTGACCCTCAGGCCCCAGACGGTGGACCGCTATGGCCGTACGGTCGCCGAGGTGATCGGAGAGATCAATCTCGGCCTGGCGATGGTGGAGGACGGCATGGCGTTTGCCTACAAGCAGCAGCTGACTCACTGCGACGCCAGAGAGTATCTGGATGCCGAGCTGAGGGCCTCCCGCAGCGCCTACGGAGTGTGGCTGGTGCCGGGCGGCATCACCCGCCTGTTGGACTTCCGCCGCGGCAGATCGGCGGGGTGCCAGTCAAGACCAGGTGATGGTTGACAGCGAAGGAATGCACTGGGGAAGAGCTCTCAGCAGTGGCCCCTGCTAAGCAGGAGGTCTTCTCACACGCCCCTGCCATGAAAAGGATCCATGAACTCGCTTTCCTGGTCATCTCTGGTGTGGCCTTCTCCCTGGCCGCCGGCAGTGTCTGTCTGGCTCGGCCGAACCCCGGGGGGATCGGCGGCCCGGCATCCGGTGCGGGTGTGGCTCCCGGGGCAGGGTTCGGTGCGGCAGGGCCTGGCCTCGATCGAGAACCAGGGGTAGGAGTTGGCGGAGTTGGCGGCCCTGCCTCCGGCGCAGGGGTCTTGCCTGGCGCCGGTGTGGGCGAACCTGGCCTCGGAGTGGAATCACGGCCCATGGAAAATCCTGGCGGTGTCGGTGGGCCTGCCTCCGGAGCCGGGGTTCGCCCTGGAATGGGCTTTGGGGCACCAGGCGCGGGGATGTACCGGCGTTGATGGTATCGGGCGTAGAGATTTGGACCGCAATGGTGACAGAAAAGCCTGCGAAAGCCTCCGATGAAGGGACGGTCAGCCGCACCTTCTTGCCATGGCAGCCATCAGCCTGGGCGTAAGATTTTGCACATCAACGCTTTACACCCATGGCACTCACCGGATCTGACCTGCTCGCCAAGGTCAAGGAGCTGGGAGATTCCTCCAAGTCTGATCTGGTGCGCGCTGCCGGTTATGTGAGCAGCAAGAAGGACGGCAGTGAACGCCTGAACTTCACCGCCTTCTACGAGGCCCTGCTGGAAGCCAAGGGTGTCAGACTGGGGAATGGAGTAGGCAAGAGCAAAGGGCCTGGTGGCAGATCTCTGAGCTACGTGGCAACGGTGCAGGGCAACGGCAACTTGCTGGTCGGCATGGCCTACACCGGTTTGCTTGGCCTCAACCCGGGCGATGAGTTCGAGATCAAGCTGGGCAAGAAGCAGATCCGGTTGATTCCTGTTGGTGCCAGTGACGAGGAGGAGTGATCGACGCACCTGAATCCAGGGAGCAGGCCTGAGTCTTCGGTGGCCGACACCTTCATCAGCCATCCGGAGTACGGCATCGTTCGCTTCCTGCGCACCAATCCTGCGCACCAGCTGCTCTCGGCACAACCAGATCTCAAGCGACTCTCAGCGATCCGCTGCCATGTGGAGCTGATGCAGTACTCCGAGCCTGTGGGCGGTTGCTGCAGCATGGTGTGCCCCTGACCACGGCCCGTCGATGCTCGAACCCGAGCCGATTCGCTCCATCAACCCGGACACCTTGGATGGTGGGGCTCTCTACAGGCTCTGCACCAGCCTGGTGGTGCCTCGGCCGATTGCCTGGGTGAGCACGATCAGCAGCGAGGGGCAAGCCAACCTGGCACCTTTCAGCTTCTTTAATGCCGTGAGTGATCAGCCGGTGGTGCTGATGGTCTCGATCGGTGCACGGCGCGATCGGGAGAAGGACACCCTGCGGAACATCCGACAGACCCGCTGCTTGGCGGTGCATGTGGTGAATGACCGGGTCGTCGAGCAGATGAACATCACAGCCACCGACTACCCGCCTGGCACCAATGAATTCGAAGCCGCCGGCCTGACGGCTGTGCCAGGCAGCCGCATCGAGGCCCCACGCGTGCGGGATGCCGCCGCTTGCCTGGAATGTGAACTGCTTGAGCTGATCCCCGTCCCTGGCACGACGTTCACCATGGCACTGGGCCAAGTGGTGATGGTGCATGTTCAGGAGCGTTGCCTAGGCCCTTCGGGGGCCGCCTCTGCGGAAGCCCTTCGCCCCGTGGGCAAATTGGCCTTGAACGACTACACGCGCCTGGGGGAGGTGTTCGAGCTGCTGCGCCCCAGGCTGCTGGGTTGAAGGCAGCATGGAAGGCTGGTCAAAAACTGAGCGACGCGATTGTCGGCGAACACCAGATGGCTGCGGGGCCGCCGCTCTTTGGTCAACGGAAAGGCTCGCAGGAGACCAGGAAGCCGCTGACGTGGTCGGACCATTGGGCCAGCGCCAGCAGCTCCCGGGGCTCCCGGGCAAAGCCCTTCTGGGAGATGGCGGTGAGCTCGGCCAGATTGTCGTGGGTGACCAGCGGCTTGCTGCGCTTGGCGGCTTCGCAGGCGTCTGTGAACTCCTGCCCCTGCTCGGCCAGGCACTGGGCGTAGGCCTCCTCGAAGGGCACCCCCTGCTCCTGCAGCCGCACGAAGGCATCGAGTTCAGGCGGGAGGTGGTCCAGCCATAGGGGAAGGCTCCTGACCGGCCCGATGGTGACCTCACCGGTCTCGGTGTGCATCAGCACCACGGTGGCCTCCA
>NZ_JAGQBY010000124.1:0-9194 GCF_024345875.1 Synechococcus sp. EJ6-Ellesmere | reverse complement strand
CAGAGCGGCCCCAGGCTAGAACCAACGCAAGCGCACGGCCATCAGCTGTTCGCGGCAAGGGGCACACCACCATTTAAGTGTGTGGCCCCAGATCGATAAGCCCGCCGCTCCAGTGGCCGCCTGGTGGGCTCAGCTCTCAGCCATCAACCGGCACAGCCGGTTGAGCTGGATCACCTCATCCACCTGGGCGGCGATTCCGCTGGAGAGGGTGGGGCTGCCCAGCACCATCGACAGGCACTGCCCTCGGCTGATCGCCACGTTCAGGCGATGGGGGTCAAGCAGGAAACCCAGACCTCTTGGTGCCTGCTCGGCATCGGAGGAGGTGAGCGAATGGATCGCCACGGCAGCCTCCTGACCCTGGAACTTGTCCACCGTGCCGATGCGGGCCTCGGGGCCCAGGCGTCGCTTCAGGAGGGAAACCTGCACGTTGTAGGGAGCCGTGATCAGGATCTCGCTCCAATCGAGCACCCCTGATTCGATGCCATCGCGGACCGCGCGTTGGAAGGGTTGACCCCGCAGGGCCGCCACCAGGGCCGCCACCTGGTCCACCTCCTCATCAGAGCCGGTGCTGTTGCCGCTGTGCAGTGAGGGCAGGAACAGCAGTCCCTGGGCCGGCCCACTCCACTCCACCCGGTTGGCTGAGTTGGCGCGGGCTGCCGTGAGCTCTCCTTTGTAGAAGAGCTCGGAGACCACCTGCGCCAGCGGCGGCGCCATACGCCAGCTGGTGGCCAGGAACAGGCCCCGATCCGGTGGGACCACGGCGTGATGCTCCATCACGTAGTCCAGGCAGGACAGACCGCTGTCCCCCGGGTGAGCAGCGCGGGTGGGCTGGCTGAGCTGCTGCTGATCCCCCACCACCAGGATGTTGCGGGCACAGGACGCCATCGCCAGCAGGTTGGCCAGTGACACCTGGCCGGCCTCGTCGATCACCAGCAGATCAAAGGGTTCCTCCACATGCTTGGCGAACACGAAGACCGTGCCGCCCACCACCGCCATCTCCGGTCTTAGGTCCTTCTGCAGCACGCAGGAGATCCCTGTGCCATCGAACGCCTGCTCGTCATCTGGCCGAGGGGAGCTGCCGGTGCACTTCACCACCCTGGCCTTGCTGCCGTTGCTCTCCATCGCCACCTGGCAGCGCCGCAGCAGGTGATTGATCGCCGGATGGCTGTTGGAGCTCACCGCAACCCTCTGGCCTTGGGCCACCAGCTGCGTGATCACCTCCGCGGTGACGGTGGTCTTTCCGGTGCCCGGGGGGCCCTGCAACGCCAGAGCCACACCGTCGGCCGTAGCCAGGAACGACGCTAAATCGGAGGCCGTGCTGCCTGGGTCCTGGCGGGTGCGTGTGTTGATCGGCTCCAGCTCCGGCATCGCCCGGCGCTCGAACAGATGATGCATCGCAGCAGGCAAGGCCTGATGGTCATCCACCCAGCAACTGGCCTGGCGGGAAAGATGGTGCCTCAGGTGCTGGCTGATGTCGGGCGGAAACAGGATCAGATCAGTTCTCTCTGGGACGGAGATTGGCAGGCCGGCTTCGGCACGCTCACGCTCCTTTTTCCCAGAGAGCTTCAGCACAACCGTTCCGTCTTCGTCGTGCACCTGGGCAGCCAGGGAAACCTCCTCTCCAGGCAGATAGAGCCGCAGCAGGTTGCCGCCTGTATTCCGGAGTTTGAGCGGCTGCTCGGTGTCGAAGCGGTAAGTGAGCTCCTTGTGGGTCGCGCGGGGAGTCTGTTTCTCCTCGATGGACTCCAGGGTGGCAGCGGCAATCACCTCGGCATCGGCAAAGCGTTCGTCGGGGTTCTGCTCCAGCCGATCAAAGAAGGTCCACCACTCCACTTTGCGCTCGCGTAAATGGAACGGCAGCAACTGAGCCAGAAGGCGGTGCAAGCGAATGCTCAGCTCCCGCGGCCCCGGTTCCGCCTCGGCTGCCTCGATGGCAGCTGCCGCCGGATCATCCACACCTGGAGGCGGTAGCTGGGGCGTGTCCCGGCGTTCCGTTGGCAATTCTTCCAGCAGTATCTCAGAGGTGCGCATCAGGGTTTCGATCGCTTCCCGGTTGCGCTTGGCCTGGGAGCTCTCTGCAGCCCCGGCTAGACCGAACTCGGCCTCTTCCTCGAGACGGCCAGGCAGCACGAGCGGCCGATCAGGCAATCCCAGCAGGCGCCGTTGCTCCAGCAGAAAGTCATGCAGCCGGGCGGTAGAAAGGCAGTCATCCCGGTTGTAATCCTCGATGCCCTGCAGTCGTGGACTACCTGCGGGAGCTTCTCCGGCGATTTGCGGTTCACATGAGCGCAGCCATTCGGCGTACTGAACGACCGAATCCGCAGCCGTTTCCACCGCTCCATCCCGGGCCGGCTGATAGAGAAGCTCCACCTTCTTGATGGAGTAGCTCGGCGCGCCCAGCAACAGGCCATGGCGCACGATCGGATAGAGGTCCACCAGAACCCCCTCGCTGAGCCACTGATCGATCAGCCGTTCACGGGTCTGATGGCTCGCGGCGAGGGTGCCGAGGGCAGTTTTCTCATAACTGGCGTAGTGGTAGACGTGCAGGCCGGGATGGTGCTGCCGGCGCTCGGCGATCCAGTCGATCAGTCCTTCGAAGGCGGCCTTCTCAGCCGGCAGGACATGGGCCCACCAGGCCTTGAAGGCAATGTCAGTGCTGCCCGGATCGCGAAAGCACACCCCGAAGAGGTACTCAAGCTTGGAGCCTGTGATCGGATCGGGGTAGCCCTCCATGTCGAACCACACATCCCCCTCATCCGCCAAGGGCAGGGCGCAAAGGCCCCGCTCCTGCTGATCTGCAGGACGAACCCGGTAGGGCGGGCGGCCATCGGGCTGGGCTGGCGCGGTCTGGATCTCGGCTTGCGTGCGCAGCCGATCAAGAATCTCTGGATCCAGGCCGCTGACCTTGGTGCCAGCCTCCAAAGCCGCCAGGTCATCGATCGTGTGAATGCCGGCGGCACAGAGCTTGGCGCGCTGCGTGCGGCGCATCCCGGCCACCAGGATCAGGTCCTTCTTCTCCTCCAGCCTTTGGTCGATGAAGGCCGTCCACAGGCCGTGATCCCCAGGCTCATCTTCTGGCTCGCGCAACGGATCGAAGCTGGCACGGAAGTCGCGGTACCGCTGCCGGAGCTGCTCGTACCAGGCCCAGAAGGCGGAGGTGTCGTAGCTGCGGAAGCGCTTGCCCCCCAGATACAGACGGAACTGTTCAGGGCGGTGGCCCAGCAGTGGTTCCAGCAATTCGCAGTAGGCACAGGCCTGCACCAGGTAGATCGGCTTGGGATGGCTGGAGAGCTTGCATTCGATCGGGCGGTAACTCCAGCTCCCCAGCACTGAGGGTTTGTCATCTACCCGCTCAAGCAGGTCTGCCCAGCCGCGGATCTCGCCATTGCGCAGCGCTGCCTGATGGATGAACTGGCGGCCTTCTCGCATGGCCGCCAGGGTGTTGGCGTAGTCCTGCTCCTGGGGTGGGCCATCGGGATCCACAGGCTGCTGCCGGTGGACATCCGCCCCAGATGCTTCCAGGTCAGCCAGCAGCACCTCTTCGTGCTCAAGCCCAGAAGCGAAGAGCAGCTCATCGAGGCTGGTCACATCAGGGCGCTGCTCAGTGAAGAGCTTCTGGGCAGCCAGCTCCTCCCACCAGGCCCCGATCACCGGGCTGCGGCTGAACAGGGCCAGCTGCGACGGAGTCACCAGGCGGTCGGTGGTGCTGGAGCTCATGACGTCAGAAGCAACCTGATGCGGTACCCCACCGGGGCATCCGCAAAGCTAGGTGTGTAGAGCCACCAGGGTCGGCAGACCAGTTGAAGACGCCCTGCAGATGTGGGAGCGAAGGCACTCAGCATTTGAGGGGTCCGCACCAACAGCTCCTGGTCAACCCTTACCTCGGTCTGTCGCAAGCAGTGTCTTCAACGCCAGGCCGGGGTGATGGTGACCGACACCTTCTTCATGCGGAAACCCAACGATCACCAGAGTATCGACAGTCTTGATGCTGCGCTGCAGGTGCTCTCAATGAGCCCCCTGACCACAGGTGGGTAACAACTTCTAGGAACCAAGGACCAAGCAATCTCGCTACGCCATCCGAAACTGGCACCCGTGTCGTCTGCGCTTGGAATCTGAGCTGCACACGTCCGGGATCCACTCGGCAGGCACGCCGTAGCGAAAGAGCTCGTCTTCTGAGAGGTTGGATAGGGGCGGCTTGGGTTCCGCGGTTGGAACCGGTTCACTTGGGACGCAGAGGGGGATCTCAATCTCTCGAACGGATTCGGGGATTTTGACGATCTGGGCCGCAGCAGTGAGGGCATGGGTTTCGATCTTGCGCGGTGAGGCCCAGTCGTAGGCGGGGTCGTGATGATCGACGTAGCAGAGCATCACGCTGTTGTCGACGCGGTGAAAGATTACGCGTATACACAGCTGGCGCGGGCTGACCAGATGTGCTTGTTTCTGATGTTCTCCAGTCGGTGGCACTGCAGGCCAGGGTTGGCGGGGTTCATCTGCAATTCGAATGCGGCAAGCTTGGAAGCCTTCTGCTCCTCCGAGCTCAGTAGATCAAGGCTGGCCTGGAAGGTATCAGCAAGCAGCAAGGCCATTCAAGAATTCCTCAGCATGTCCAGAGACAACAGAGCAAGTAACACTGAAGGGATCACTTGACTGGCAGGCCATTCGCTGCTCGTACAATGTTCGCACAAGCCTCAGCATCTGAAAGAGCATTATGATGCTCCAAACGCAATCCAAGATACGAGCAGACGCTAGGCAGGTTAGCTGGGTTCAGTCGCCAAGTCTGCCTGGCAAGCTTGACAGTGCACAGGTATGGAGCGCTCGGTGGATCTAGCCCGTAGCTGGAGCAACATGCGTTCATGACACTACTGTCAAAACTCGCATTGTGAGCCGCTATAAAGCTCACATCATTGAATAGTGGTTTCAGCTCACTCCAAAGATCTCGAAATGTCGGCTCTGCCTTAACATCGTTCCAGGTGATGCCATGAATATCCGTAAACATGAAATAATTTTCTGGTGGCCTGATCAGGCGATAGGTTCGCGAAACGATCTCGAGCGATTCGACTCGAATAATCGCTACGGAACAGGCACTATTTCGAGAATTGTTGGCGGTTTCAAAATCTAATGCTACAAAAGAAGTTGCTTTGGATAGAGTTGGCAAGTTGCCGATCGATGCTTGTGATTGTCGACGTGCTCTAGTGGAAGGCGATCCATCGTGCTTCGGGGCCCAGCTAGCCTGAAGCAATACAGCTTCACCCTTTTTCAGGAAGAGCCGTTCGTCTCTCTCCAGGTTGGCAGCACCCCATTTTAACTTGTACTCCAATAGCGATTGATAGCGGCTCACGTCTGCCGCAGACCATCCCAGTGACATTAGTTTCTGAAGATCGTCAGACCGAGGATCGACCATTGATTCAGTTGAGCAAGTTCGACGTAAAGAAAATGCCGAATGAGCATGAGAGACTTTGCATGCTGCCTTGGGCTTGGTGTGAACCGACAACAGTCGGCGCTGTATTAATGTAGACTAGAATTCTATTCCATATGAACTTGCATCAATCTCGAGTGAGAGCGAAGGTGCTTTCACAGACTCAGCGTGCTTTACTTCAAGATCAACAAGGTATTCTGGCATATCCTGGAGAAAATAAGCGGATCCCTTTGGAATCCGTTGATATGAGGCAATCAGAGCCTTTGAGAGATTGAGTTCTACTTTCGCGCGAGTCAGAGCCACGTAGAGACATCGCCGCTCCTCTTCATAGTCGTCCTCGCTCTTTGTATAGGAAGGCGGATAATGACCAACCTGCAGAGCGGGAACATAAACAATATCAGATTCAAGACCCTTGGCCGAATGGATTGTTGAGACAATGACATGATCAGTATTGGGATCATTGTCTTTCTTGAAACCTTCGGTGAAAGGGTTCAAGGCGTAGCTCTCGAGGAACGTGGATACACTCTCTTCCCGTTCTGCAAGGGCTTGAAGGATTGGGATGTCAGCTTTCCTGCCTGGCCACTCATCCCGATAGAGCCTCGTGAACTCATCAGCAAGAACAGTTGCAATGTCACCGATAAGTCCTGCAATGTTATTTGAAATTCTCTGGGAGATCTCCTGAATAGCCGATGCTGGTCTTATGAACTTAGGCTCAGAAGTCATCAACATGGTGATCCGCTCAGCAAGAACCGACAAATCAGCCAGCCTGAGGATTAATTCCGATGCACTCTCGCTGCCGATTCCCGGAAATATCTGGAGGTAACGCAACCAGGCAATGTCGTCTAAGGGATTATGGAGGATCCGGAGTGTAGATACGATGTCGCGAACATGGCGTGCCTGAAGGAATGAGAATCCGCCATAGTAGGTAACTGGTATCCTTCTTTTTATCAATGCCGAATCAAGGGCTTTGCGCCAGACTGATGAGCGGAAAAGAATGAGGTTACTGCGAAACGGAATACCCCGTCCATGGTCCTCAAGGATCTTGTCTGCAATGTACTCAGCTTCCTCAAAAGGATCAGAAAAGACACGCATGATTGGCTTTGCCCCACCGAGTTCTGACCACAACTCCTTGCCATAGTCGATCGAACTTTCGCGGAGAAGCCAGTTGGAGATTCCCAGGAACTCATTTGGAGAACGATAGTTCTGGGTAAGAGTGAGTTTTTCCGAATCAGGAACCAGCTCAGTGAAGTCATGGATAAAGCGATAGTCTGATCCACGGAACGCGTAGATTGCCTGAGCATCGTCTCCTACGCAGAAGAGTCTGGTGTGCCCGACCAGGGGCTGGAGGAGTCTCCACTGGAGGGGGTTTGTATCTTGCATCTCGTCGACTAGGACCGAGTCATAAGATCCGCCGACAGCCTTGGCTACATCTGGATTCTCGAGATTCCTGGCAACAACGTCCAAGACATCATCGAGATCCAGAAGGTTCTGTCGACGCTTGGCCGCTTGATAGTCTATAAAGATCTGCTTGATCTGCTCGTAGTACGGCTTGTGCTTGGGCAGGTATTGATCGATATAATCGCCAAGCCTCTTGGATGAGTTTCGGCAGAATGAGTAGATAGAACGCAGTTCAGGGGCCTTGGGGAACTCTTTGGGTCTCCTGCCGCGGAACATGCTCATCATGTCCTTCTGATCTTCGGGGTCAATGATTGTGTAGGCCCCTTCGGCATCATTGGCAATGATGCGTGAACACCAAGAGTGAAAAGTAGAGGCGTTGACCCTCTTGCCAGTATCTCTACCAGCATAATGGGCGATTCGACTCACGAGTTCCGCAGCAGCCTTGCGCGTGAATGTGATGGCAAGAATACGTTCCGGTGCTGATCCTGACTCCAATAGGTGGCAAATCCGTGCCACCATCGTTTTTGTCTTACCTGTACCCGCTCCTGCAACAACCACGATATTTGGCGATGCGGAAGTGACCGCTGCAAGCTGCTCCGCATTGAGTCCCTCCTTGTAGTCCTGCATCGTTAGAGATTGCGCATCGGTCTAGGGAGGCGGGTTTCAGGAAAGATGTAACCTCTTGGCTGCCTTTCAGGTGGCCTTGGTTAAGTGTAGCGCCAGAGTCGATTCCGGTTCTTCTCGTGGCTTGTTGATCCACACTCCCTCTGGCTGGCGCCAGCAGCGGGTGGCTCGGCTCCAGCGACTTGGATGGGCCTGGCGGGCCTTCTCGTAGAGCTTGGCGCGCTGCCGGCAAATCGCAATGGTGGTCATGCTCTGCCGGTGCGGCGGGCTCATCCGCCTCCTCACATCAGCCTTAACAGCCTCGCTGTAACGACGCATTGGTCATGTCCTCAAGCCCCCGATGTACGGATGAGAGAGGCGTCAACTTTCCAGGCAGATGGGGCTCTCGTCCAGGCAAGGAACTGCGCGCTCAGTTACTATGCCAAAACTGCTCTAGTCTCCAATGACCAATTACGTGTATCTCAAGAGGTGGTCACTGCCCGGCGGCACCGCTTGGCACAAGATCGGAATCACGAATAGCCCTCTTCGACGTGAAGCCGAGCAGAATGTACTTCCAGTGCCAGCTGAAACACTCGCCTGCGTCAATGTTGGCGACCGAAGCAAAGCTTTCGCGGTTGAGACCGCTATTCGCCGTATGCTGATCAAGCAGAACATCACAGGCGCTGGCAACCGAGAACTGTTTCACTTGGAAGAAGAACAGGTAGCCGCATTGCTGACACTTCTTGATGATGCAGCCAACGGTAGTTTCACCCCTCCTCCAGTGCCTGATGTCGCCACAGCTGAGCGACGCCGTGTGACTCCAATTACAGGGCTCTTCACGTTCGCCTCCTATAGGCCAAGTGAGAGCAAGCCTGAGCACGTTCAGCAGTGGGATGCGATTAGGGACCGCATCTTGAAGGAGGGTCCCCTTACATTTGAACAACTGGTGACAACCATTAAAGGGCTTGTCAGCGATGCCCAGCGGGCACGGGGTGGCGCGCCTGCAATGGTGCGCTACATGATCAAGCAACTAGGGGCACTGGTGCCCGCCTGATCACCCTGCCATTTCAACAACCTCCAGCAAGCTATGTTAATACTCCTCAATCCCTGGGTATGTAAAAAAGGCTGCACGGCTATGGAGGGGTCGGCGTATGCAATGCCGATCATCTAACGGCCCAGACGTGCAGCTGCCCGCTCGAAGGCATCATCCACCACGTCATCGCCGCACCATTTGCTGTACGCCGCCAGGTGTGTCTCGACGCTGTGGCCCATAGCCGCAGCGGCCACCTTCGGCGGCAGTTCGCAGATCAGATGCGCACGGTGGGCATAGCCATGCCGGGCTGAATACAGAACCAGCTTCTCTCCTGCCGCCTCGTATTCCCGGCGCAGATCCTGCCAGCGCTGGCGCCTGCGCATGTGCAGGCCCAGATCTTCTGCGCCATACCCAGGGCGCATCGGCGGGAGCTCCTGGGTCTTGAACCGCTCCACAAGCTTCCAATCCTCAGCCCAGTCGTCGCATGGCAGCAGCCGCAGCGGCCTGGGCTTTGTCTCACCCCGGCTGGTGCTCTTGCGGTAGGTGCACCACAGGCGGCCGTCGCGCACCTCGAGGTGCTGCAGCTCCTCGGGCCTCAGGCCATAGGCCGCCAGTAATTGGAAGGCGAATCGCCACCTGGGATCCGTGATGGCCTCGACCAGCTCCAGGATGTGCTTCACCTCAAGCGGGGTGATGATTGCCTTTGCCTCCCGCTTGCGGCCCACAAACGGGTCGAGGTCGAGT
>NZ_JAGQBY010000123.1:0-9217 GCF_024345875.1 Synechococcus sp. EJ6-Ellesmere | reverse complement strand
CCGTCGCAGGGCGTGATCGGCGCGGCCATCGATAATCCGCAGCTGAGGCAGACCCCCTCGCAGTTCGCCCATGGCGGCAAAGGCGCTGCAGAAGGGACAGCCGCCGTCGAATACCAGCCAAATGGTGCCGGGTTCACCGCTGGCGGGTGTCGTTGAAGCGGCTGAAATCAAGACAGCGAAACTCGCTCTGGTCATCTCTGACGATATCCACGAAGGTTTCGTCGAAGCGGATCTGGCTGCTGTTGTACGAGGCGCGTTTGTACACCGGGCTGCGCACCGTTTCATCGACACCCTCGAACGCCACCAGCACTTCCCCGTGGGCGGCACGCAACTGGGCCTGGCCCAGGCCATGCAGGGGGCTGTCGGGACCGATCGGGTGCATCACCGTCCACATCAGCTGGAACAGGAAGGCCTGGCCGCGCACCAGATCCAGCCGGTGCAGGCGGCGCATCGTTTCGCCCTCGGCGCTGCGTTCATCGATGGCCAGATAGGCCTGCACCTGCGCGCTCACCAGATTGTTGTGGTGCACGTTGGCGATGCGGAAGGTGAGGCAGGGCCTCCCATCCCAGGGCTGGACCGTGGCCACCTCGCTGAAGCGGATCTCCGCCCGGCTGCGGGAGAAGCGGGCGAACACCAGGCCGGTGGTCACGGCGGTGAACACCAGGCTCACGAAGGCCTGCAGGGTGACCAGTCCGTTCACCAGCGGCGAAACGGGGTGGAGGACGCCGTAACCGATCGAGCCAAGCGTCTGAACGCTGAAGAAGAAGGCGTCGCTGAAGCCCGCCACCTGGCCCTGGGGCAGTCCGCCGATGCCGGGGGCATCCAGCAGATAGAGCAGGGCGAAGGCGATGTTGGTGCCCAGGTAGGCCAGGGCGATCAGCAGCAGGAAGCCTGGCCAGGGCACCTTGAGCATCAGCCGGTAGGGCTCCCGCCACTGGCTGATCAGGCTGTCGATGTTGTCGGCGCGGTAGACGCCATCGAGCTTGAGCAGGCGCACGGGGCGCAGGCGGCTCGATCGGGTCCGCTGGGAACGGAAGGGATTCATGGCTTTGGAGGCGGGGAGGCAGGAGAGCGCTCCGTTGCAGATGGCACCCCCAGCAGGTGATTGGCCCGCTCGGCCAGAGTCCTGATCTCCTTGAGGGTGCCGAGTATCTCCGGCTGGGTGTCGCGAATCAGACGGAGGGCGGCTTCAGTGGCTGCCTGGGCTTCCACGCTGGTGGTTTCCAGACGCTGGCCGGTGCGCGTGAACTCCTGAAGCGTCTCCCTGGCGGTGGCCGCGGTGGCGCCCGATTCCCGCCCGATCTGCCGGCTGAGCTGGCTCACATCCCGGAGCGTGCCGTTGAAGGTGGCGACGGCACCGGGAAGGTCCCGCTCCGCCATGGCGGCGGTGCCCTGGAGCGCACGGTTCAGCACCAGGCGGGTCTCCCCCAGCTGCACCAGCAGCTTGGCCAGGTCGGGCGACGCATCGAAGGGGATCAGCCTGTCGGTCCGGGGTCGGGTCTGACCGTCCCTGGCGGGATCGGCGCTCAGGGCGATCAGGCTGCTGCCGATCAATCCTTCCTGGTAGACGGTGGCTCTGGTGGCGGGGCCGACCAGCGGCTGGTAGCGCTCGGCGATTCGCAGGTCGACCAGCACGCCGCCATCGGGACCGAGCTGCACCGACTCCACCCGTCCAACCCGGTAGCCGGAGATCGTCACATGCACGCCAGGCCAGATGCCGGTGGCGTTGTCGGTGCGGAAGCGCAGCGCGAAGCTCGACCCAAGCCAGGCCTGCTGACGCAGAGCCCCCGCCACGATCCAGGTGCCGAAGACCAGGGCACCGAGGACCACCAGCCAGCTGAGCCCTTCGCTGAGCCCAAGCCGCCAGCGGCTGTCTGCCGCCAGGGCCGGGGGATCGGTCGGGTGTTCAGTCATCCGATCGGGGGAAGGTTGGGGGGCATCAGGATCGCGAGCAGAGCCTCCAGAGCGAGGATCGCCAGGATGGCCTCCACCGTGGCGGCGGCAATGCGGTGCGGCAACTCTTCGGGCCGCTGGCGGCAGCGGCGGCCCTGCCGGGCGCAAAGCCACGCGCTCACCGCAGCCAGGCCGGCCCCGTGCAGGGTCGCCTTCACCATCGCCTGGGGGGTGAGCAGCGCCAGCAGGGGCGGCAGTTGCCTCAGGGGGTCGGGCACCGAGGTGGCCAGGGCACCGGCCAGCATCGCGGCGCCCAGGAAATAGGGGATCAGCAGGGTGGTGCAGACCGCAGCGGTGGCCATGCCGGAGGCCAGCTCCCAGTGGGCTCCACGGGGGTGGGGGCGGGATGCTTCGCCCACCCGCAGGGGGGCGCAGCAGCAGATCCACAGCAGGGTGACGGCGAGGGGTGCCACGAGATGGACCAGCGCCACCATCAAGGCTTCCAGGCTGAGGGCGGCGCGCTGGTCGAGGAGGTCGACCAGCAGGTGAATCAGACCCACGCCCAGTGCGGCGGCCAGCACCAGGGTCAGGGGGACGGAGGCGAGCAGTTCGCGTCGGATCCGCTCCACCATCTCCAGCCTGCGGAGTTCAGGTTAACCAGGGTTGTCTCAGCCCAGCTCCAGGCAGGCCAGTCCGTAGATGTCCTGCAGTGGCAGCTCAGGAGGGGTTCCCCGGTACATGCGCACGGTGCGCCCGGCGACCTGGAATCCGCGCTGCTCCAGCAGGCGATGGGCCCTGGGATTGGCTTCGGGGGCATCGATCAGCACCGGTCCGCTCCGCTCTGAACAGAGCCGATCGAGCAAGGCGCCGGCGAGCAGCGGAGCATCCGCGAGCAGGGGGCCCAGCCGCCAGCCCACGGCGCCGGTGTCATCGGGGAGCAGGCAGGGCCTGATCCGCCCGAAGCCGCGGCAGCAGCCCAGGTCATCGCGCACCAGCTCCACGGTGCCGCTGCCCTGCCGCAGCCATTCACCCAGGAAGTGGGGGCGCGGCGTGGCTTCATGGCGGGCGTCATAGGTCAGCACCAGGTCGTTGTTGCCGGCATCCGCGCCCAGCTGCGCCGCAGCCACCACGGCATAGCCCGGTGGCAGCTGACCTCCGCTGCAGCGGGTGCGGCTGGCGGATGGAAGACGCCAACGCAGGGTGTCGTAGGCCGCCTTGAAGCCCCAGTGGCTGTAGTCGGTCAGTCGCTCGGGCGCCGCCTCCAGACCGATGCAGGCCACCCCATCGAGATGCGCGAGGGCCTGGCGCCAGAGCGCCACCCCGTAGCCCCGTCCGCGGAAGGCCGGTCGCACAAGGAACAGGCCGATGAATCCATAGTGCTCGTCGTAACGAATTCCCGCCACACATCCCACCGGCTCCCCGCCCAGGACCCCCACCCAGAGACCGGCGGCATCGGTCTGGCGGTACACACCGGCATCGCCCAGTCCGGGGCAGAAGCCCTCCTGCCGGGCCCATTCCGTCACCAGGGGCAGGTGTGATTCGGCCATCGGCCGGATCGTGAAAACAGGACTGGCGACCAACGCGGCGACCCCTGGGATGCCCGATCACCGACATCCTGACCGATTCGTTGTGCTCAGGTCTGGGGCTGGTGATGGCCTCCAGGCAGATGGCTGAGGGGCTGGTGAGTCGCTCCGACTTGAAGATCCATGGCGGTGGTGAGCCCGCCCCGGGAAAACCATGGGGATGATGTGGCCTTCCGTCAAGCGGCTTGCGGCTTGCATTCGGTCATCAGTTTGCAGGGGTTGTTGGCCTGAACTGGGGGCTGTTTGCTGGTCAGAGCATCTGTTCGATTGCTATCATTCGATCGTTCCAAGAAACAAACGTCATGCTCACCGGACCTGACCTGCTCGCCAAGGTGAAGGAGATGGGTGATGCCTCCAAATCTGACCTGGTGCGCAGCTGCGGCTACGTGAGTTCCAAGAAAGACGGTAGTGAGCGGCTCAACTTCACCGCCTTCTACGAAGCGCTCCTGGAGGCCAAGGGTGTCAGCCTCGGCGTCGGCGGTGGCGGCGGTGCCGGCAAGAGTGGCCGCAAGCTCAGCTACGTCACCAAGGTTCAGTTCAACGGCAACCTGCTGATCGGCAAGGCCTACACCGCCTTGATCGACCTCAAGCCCGGCGATGAGTTCCAGATCAAGCTTGGCCGCAAGCAGATCCGCCTCGTCCCTGTCGGGGGCGACGACGAAGACGAGTGATCCGCTGAGCGCGGCGGTGAGCCATCGCCCTGCCGCAGAAGGGGTTTGGCCCCTGCCATCAGTTCGCTGAGGACTGCAGCCTTCAGTCGAGGGCTGCAGGGCCTCTCCTCCGTGCGCTCAGTCTCTCCGCCGCCAGAGACCGAGCCATTCGTTATCCCGGCTGGGCAGCCCGCCTTGAGCGGGCCCTCACACCTCGGCCTCAAAGCCGGCGCCCTCCAGCAGCTGGCTCACCTGCTCAGGTTGAGAGCCGAATGGTGGACCGCCGCTGCGGGAGTGGCAGCAGAGCAGTCCCAGAAACCAGCCTCCCGGGGCCGCCAGTTCCCCCATGCTCCTGGCATAGGCTCCGCGCCGGGTTGATCCAGTTTGCGGGCCTCGCGCAGCGCTTCAGTGCTGATGTCGATCCCTGTCATCGAGAAGCCGAGGCCAGCGAGCAGCCGCGCTTCATGGCCGCGGCCGCAATCGGGCATCAGCAACCGGCCCGGAGGCTGGGGTGCCAGAGGCTGCTCGTGGAGAAAATGCTGTAGCGGCGGAGCGGCCTGGTCCAGGTCTCATCCATCACGATCCTGCAGGGGGCGCTCATCCCAGGCCTTCGGCGTCAGGTCAATGTCTCGCGTCGTCATGGGCCAGATCTGGTGAAAACGGCCTTGGGGGGATGGGCGGTAATCCGGTGTTGGACGAGCCCAGAATCGAGCCGCCGCAGGCAAGTTTCGGCCTTAAGGTCAATGGATGACCGCACCAGAACTCACCCTTCTCTACGACGGAGCCTGTCCACTCTGCAGGCGTGAGGTGGAGATTCTCAGCCGCCGCGATGGTGGCCGCGGAGCGATTCGCTTCGTCGATATTGATGATCCGCTCTATGACCCTGCCGCCTTCCAGGGGATCAGCTATCGCGAGGCGATGGGCCGCGTTCATGGGATCACCGCCGATGGCCGCGTGCTGTGCGATCTGGCGGTGTTTCAGGAGGCCTACCGCCAGGTGGGGCTCGGATGGATCTACGCCCCGATCGACTGGCCCGTGATCGGCCCCCTGGCCCAGGTGGTCTATCGACTCTGGGCGCGTCTGCGTCTGCGCATCACCGGTCGCCCCGATCTCGATACCCTCTGCGCCGGGCGGGAGGGTGCCGCCTGCCGAACCACCGTTGCTGCCCGCTGATCGTGGCCCTTGACACCCCCGCGGCCTGGGCAACCCGATCCATTGAGGTTGCGTCGAACCCAGGACAGAGCTGGCCAGGGATCCTGTGGCCAGTGGCGCTCAATGGGAAGACAGCCGTGTTGGCTCCCTCATTGATCACACGGTGAGGGGGTGTTGAGCCGAGCTGGGGAGAGTCCTGGAGAGGTGGGAATTCCCGTGACGTCGAAGAGCTCGGTACTGGCAGAGATCGGCTCGGGCAACGGCGCTGTCCAATGTCCAGGTCACCGTGGTGATGGGACGATGAGCTGGTGGCAGGGGCCACCCGGGGCATCGGCCTTGGGATCGCCTTGGGCCTCGGCGAAGCGCTTGCCACGGTGCAGGTCACGGGGCGCAGCGCGGATGCCGCCAGCTGCACGGATCCGGTGGGCGGCTGCCTGGCGTCAACCCGACAACTCACTGGACTCCCCCATCAACTCAGAATGCCAGTACGTCGATCGCTGGCATGTTCACAGTTGCCCTTCCCCTGGCGCTTGCCTTCATCATGCTTTCCCTGGGGATTTCCCTGACTCCAGCCGACTTCGGCTTTTCGCTGCGCCGGCCCCATCCTCTGCTGGCGGGTGTGCTTTGCCAGGTCGTGCTGCTGCCGCTGGTTGCCTTTCTGCTGATCCGTTTGTTCAGCCTTCCAGGAGAACTGGGCGTGGGGGTACTTGTGCTGGCCTGCTGTCCAGGGGGTATCACTTCAAACGTGATGACCCGTCTGGCGCGAGGTGACGTGGCACTTTCAATCTCCTTCACAGCCCTCGCAAGCCTGATCACCACCATCACCCTGCCCCTGATCCTGACTGTGGGGGGGCGAGCCCTGATGGGGACGGCCCTCCCAACCGTGAGCATCACTGGACTAGGCCTGAAGATGTTCGTGATGACAACTCTGCCTGTGCTGGTGGGTGTGTACCTGCGACAGCGGAGGCAGGCGCTGGCCCAGCGCTGGGAGCGTCCCTGCGAACGGATGGCCACTGCCCTGTTCTTTCTCATTCTGGCGATCACGATCCTCAGTGAATGGCAGACGTTGATCGATAACCTCACTTCCCTTGGGCCAGTGTTGCTGGTGCTCAACGTGGGGATGCTGGCCATCGGGACAGCCGTGGCCCAGATCTTTCGCCTTCCGGCCAGCCAGGTGAGCTGTGTTGCCATCGAAAGCGGCTTCCAGAACGGCACGGTGGGCATCGCGGTGGGAGCCCTGTTGGTGCAGGCCTCCAGGTCGGGAGGGGGGCTGTCGGCCTATAGCCTTCCTTCGGCGGTCTACGGGGTGCTGATGATGGTCACCATCCTTCCCTACCTGGTTTGGCGGCGTTCGATCCAGCCCACGGCTGATCCGTCTGTGATCGAGCCGTAACGGCTACTGCCGTGCCAGCCCGCAAGGCCTTGGTTGAACTTTCCTGGGGGGCAGTCCACAGATCCACGCCATTGTTCTGGCCTGGGGGCCGCGCCCCTGGTATGGCTGCCAACCGCCATCCGGGCCCTGCCGTTCCAGCCGCCCCTCTGCGCAAAGCGCTCGCATCGGCAACTCGCGCACGCGCCAGCCACTCTTCGCTCCTCCTCTGCGAACGAGCACTGCAGCCTGGAATCCAACTGTTTCACCCTGGCGTACCGAGTCAGCCAGGTAGTCGGCTGCGTCAAGCTCTGAGCTGGTCATCCCTTCCACAAACACCCATCGAGTTTTCGTCAACTCTCCGGCGGTCAGTAGTCCCTCTCTCGTCTGCTTCCAGAAATCAGATTCCGCATCAGGCTGGAATGGCTTGGACCAAACTGCTGGCTGCAAGGTTGCCAGGGCAATCAGAATGCCAAATCCGTAGCCAGTCCTTGTCATGCTTGGGGCGTCGAATGTTTTGCCTGCGAGAGCATCATTTCAGAAAGGCATGGACGTATCAAGTCGTTATTCAAGGGTTGGGCCGACTGAGATGGATGGCGTTTGTTGCATAGATTCGCCCCCATGCAGGTGGATTGTCCCTGCAGCTCGCTCTCCCTCAGTCAACGAAGCGCTTGTACAGCCAGCGCACAAATCCCCCCACGACAGGAACCGGTGAAAAGGTCGGCCCCACGAAGTCGAAGTAGTCGCGGTGGTCGACGATCTTGCCTGCTTCGTTGATCAGCAATCGGGTCGTGCCGGGGTAGATGAACTCGATGCCCTTGATCTTCAGCCCCATCTCCCACTCAATGAAGGCTGTCCTGCCGTCGATCGCGATCGCCCCCGGCATCAGAGACACGTCATCGCAGCGTTTCATCAGGCCCTCCTGTGCCTCGATGTAGGCCGCAAGCCCATGGCGCTCCTGGGTGGGGTCCTGAAAATGCACGTCTTCGGCATAGAGGGCGCGCCACTGTTCTTCTCCCGGGGGCGGAGTGCCGTACGGCTTGGTGAACAGGGCCCGCAGGCTGGTGTCATCCATGGCGATGGTGGTGAAAGCATCCATTCCAGCGGCCACGCTCAGCCACGGTGGACTGCACCAGGTGGTGCGGATGCGCGATGCCGGGTTCGAACCAGCGACATCCTGCTTGTAAGGCAGGCGCTCTACCGCTGAGCTAATCGCGCGTACAGGCATTCTGCCCCCACACCAGCAGTCTGCCCCCGCCATGGCCAGTGGCCGCAGCCATGACCGTGCCACCTGGCTGCTGAGCCTGCCCTTCGGGCTGCTGTGGTGGCCGTGGCTGGGGCTGGCGGGGGTGGCCAGCGCAGCCGGCGGCTTCCTGGCGGGTGGCCTTTGGCTCTCCCCCGACCTCGACACCCGCTCCAACCCCAGCCGGCGCTGGGGCCCGCTCGCTCTGCTCTGGTGGCCCTACCGCCGCGGGCTGCGCCACCGCTCCTTGCTCTCCCATAGTCCGCTGCTGGGTTCTGCGTTCCGGCTGGCTTACCTGGCGGTGTTGGTGCTGGCGCTGAGTGTGCTGCTGTCGCCCCTGGGAGTCCCGGGCCCCGGGCGGTTGCTCCAGGCGGGGCGAGGGCTCTGGGAGCAGCAGCGGCCCCTGCTGCTGGCTGCGCTGGTGGGGGTGGAGGCCAGCAGCTGGCTGCATCTGCTCCAGGACGGTGACCCGCTGCCGCGCCAGCCCCGGTTGCTGCGGCGAAAGCGGAAACGGCGTTAGGACGGTGGTCCTGTGGCCCAGCGGCCCGTGATCGGCCCCGATTCCCGCTTCGATCCCGCTGCCCCGGGCCCCACCCTGGAGGCCCTCGCCGGGCTGATCGCCGTGGTCGCGCAGCTGCGCGATCCGCAAGCCGGTTGCCCCTGGGACCTCGAGCAGACCCATGCCTCCCTGGTGCCCTATGTGCTGGAGGAGGCCCATGAGGTGGCCGACGCCATTCGCCATGGCGACGACCGGCATCTGGCGGAGGAACTGGGTGATCTGCTGCTGCAGGTGCTGCTGCATGCCCAGATCGCCAGCGAGGCGGGCCGCTTCGATCTCACTGCGATCAGCCGTGGCCTTCACGACAAGCTGGTGCGCCGCCATCCCCATGTGTTTGCGGCGCCGGCCACCACCGCCAACCGGGGGCTGGCCGGCGACAGCGCCGCAGTGAAGGTCAGCTGGGAGGCCATCAAGGCCGGCGAAGCCAGCGCCAGGGCGACAGCCAGCGCCGACGGAACCACTTCCGCAGACCAGGGCGAACCGTCCAGAAGCCCTCTCAGCGATCGCCTGGCCGGCAAGGTGCGGGGCCAGCCCGCCCTGGCCGGTGCCATGACCATCTCGCGCAAGGCCGCCGCCGCCGGTTTCGAGTGGGAGTCGATCGAAGGGGTGTGGGAGAAGGTGCACGAGGAGCTCGATGAGCTCAAGCAGGCTGTGGCCAGCGGCGACAAGGTCCACGCCCAGGAGGAGCTGGGGGATGTGCTCTTCACCCTGGTGAACGTGGCCCGCTGGTGTGGCCTTGATCCAGAGGCCGGCCTGGCGGGCACCAAC
>NZ_JAGQBY010000122.1:0-9227 GCF_024345875.1 Synechococcus sp. EJ6-Ellesmere | reverse complement strand
GGGTCACGGGCCTGCCCACCCCTTGCAACGCTGGCCGCTGAGCGGAACGTCTGAGGTGCGCGCTCAACCCCGGCTACGCCGGGGTTGAGGTCCCCAGGGATTTACACCAACACAGGGGACGCAAACCCAACAACCAGTGGAGAGTGAAGGCATGGTGTCCACCACCCAGTCCTCAGGTCCGGCGGCCACCCCCGCCGATTCCGACCAGGAGCTCACTCTCCTCGACGCCTGGTGGCGCGCCGCCAACTATCTGGCGGTGGGGATGATCTACCTGCGCGCCAACCCCCTCCTGGCCGAACCCCTGCGCCATGAGCACATCAAGGCGAGGCTGCTGGGGCACTGGGGGTCATCGCCGGGCCAGGCCTTCCTGTGGGCCCATGCCAACCGGGTGATCCGTCGCCACGACCTCGACATGATCTACCTGTCGGGTCCGGGCCACGGCGCGCCCGGCGTACTGGGTCCGACGTACCTCGACGGCAGCTACAGCGAGGTGTATCCCGACAAGAGCCGGGACACCGAAGGGATGCAGCGCTTCTTCAAGCAGTTCTCCTTCCCTGGCCACATCGGCAGCCACTGCACCCCGGAAACCCCCGGTTCGATCCACGAGGGCGGCGAACTCGGCTACGTGCTCTCCCATGCCTGCGGGGCGGTGTTCGACAACCCGGACCTGATCGCCCTGGCCTGCGTGGGCGACGGCGAGGCCGAGACCGGCCCCTTGGCCACCTCCTGGCACATCAACAAGTTCCTCAACCCGATCGGCGACGGGGCGGTGCTGCCGGTGCTGCACCTCAACGGCTACAAGATCGCCAACCCCACCCTGCTGGCACGGATTCCGCGGGAGGAACTGGCCAGCCTGATGCGGGGCTACGGCTGGGAGCCGCTGTTCGTGGAGGGCCATGAGCCCATGGCCATGCACCGGGCCATGGCGTCGGCCATGGTCGAGGCGGTGGCCCGCATCCTGCAGATCCGGGCCGAGGCCCGCCGCAGCGGCGAGGCGGTGCGTCCCGCCTGGCCGATGATCGTGCTGCGCTCCCCCAAGGGCTGGACCGGTCCTGCGGAACTCCACGGCAAGAAGCTGGAGGGGTTCTGGCGGTCCCACCAGGTGCCGCTGCCGGCCCCGAACAAGGACCCCGAGCAATTGGCGATGCTTGAGGCCTGGCTGCGCAGCTATCGCCCCGAAGAGCTGTTTGACGCCGACGGAACTCTCCGCTCCGAGCTCCAGGCTCTCTCGCCCCAGGGACCGCGGCGGATGGGCTCCAGCCCCCACGCCAACGGCGGCCTGCTGCGCCGCAAGCTGCGGCTGCCGCCGATCGAGAGCTACGCCGTGCCGGTGGAGCGTCCAGGGCAATCGGAGCACGAGAACACCGCCCCCCTTGGGGCCCTGCTGCGCGACATCATCGGCACGAACCCCGATTCGATGCGGGTGTTCGGCCCCGATGAGACCGCTTCCAACCGCCTGCAGGCCATCTACGAGGTGAGCAAGAAGGTCTGGATGGAGGAGCTGCTGCCGGAGGACGCGGGGGGCAGCGAGCTGGCCCGCAGCGGCCGGGTGGTGGAGATGCTCAGCGAGCACACCCTGGTGGGAATGATGGAGGGCTACCTGCTCACCGGCCGCTACGGCTTCTTCCACACCTACGAGGCCTTCGCCCATGTGATCGCCTCGATGTTCAATCAGCACGCCAAGTGGCTGGAATCCTGCATCCACCACGCACCGTGGCGGGCACCCATCGGCCCCTGGAACTGTCTGATCTCCTCCACCGTCTGGCGCCAGGACCACAACGGCTTCACCCACCAGGATCCCGGCTTCATCGATCTGGCCGGCAACAAGAGCGGCGAGGTGGTGCGCGTCTATCTGCCGCCGGATGCCAACTGCCTGCTGGCGGTGGCCGAGGAGGCGCTGCTGGAGACCAACGTCTGCAACATCATCGTCTCCGACAAGCAGAAGCATCTGCAGTACATGACCCTCGAGCAGGCCCGCGCCCATGTGAGCAAGGGCATCGGCATCGTGTCCTGGGCCAGCAACGACGACTGCGGCACCGACCCCGATGAACCAGATGTGGTGATGGCCTGCGCCGGCGACATCCCCTCCAAGGAGACCCTGGCGGCGGTGGAGATCCTGCGGAGGGAGATTCCCCAGCTCAAGATCCGTGTGCTCAATGTGGTGAAGCTGTTTGCCATGACCCAGCCGAGCGAGCATCCCCACGGCCTCTCCGACCGTGATTTCGACACCCTGTTCACCACCGACAAACCGGTGATCTTCAATTTCCACGGCTATCCCTGGCTGATCCACCGGCTCACCTACCGACGCACCAACCATGCGAACCTGCACGTGCGGGGCTACAAGGAAAAGGGCAACATCAACACGCCGCTGGAGCTGGCGATGAACAACCAGATCGACCGCTTCAATCTGGTGATGGATGTGATCGATCGTGTGCCCGCGCTCGGCTACAGGGTCGCCCACGTGAAGGAACGGATGAAGGATGCCATCCATCGCCACCGTGAGTACGCCCACACCCACGGCCAGGACTCGCCTGAGGTGACCGACTGGCGCTGGACTCTTCCGCTCGAGAGCTAGGAGTGGGCCACCCGGTGCCAGCCGCTCGCGGGCAGGCGGCCGTTCTGGTCCTGAACGCTGGCAGCTCCAGCCTCAAGGCGGCGCTGTTCAGCCGGGACGGAGACTGCCTCTGGCGCGAGCAACGCTCCTGGTGCCCCGACCCCCACTCCGGCGACGGCCAGGGCAGAGGGTCCATGGAACAGGTGCTGGATCACTGGCTGCCCCCAGCTCTGGCGGGTCAGGACAGTGACCTGCTCCTGGCGGCCCATCGGGTCGTTCATGGCGGTGAGCGTTTCACCGCCCCCACCCGGCTCGATCCAGACGTGCTCGGTGTGCTGGAGGAGCTGGTGAGCCTGGCACCGCTGCACAACGGTCCGGCCCTGAGGTTGATGCGCTGGTTGATCCGCTGGCGTCCCCACCTGCCCCAGTGGGCCTGCTTCGATACGGCCTTCCACAGCACCCTGCCACCGGAAGCCAGCACCTATGCCCTGCCGCAGGCCTGGAGGGAGCAGGGTCTGCGCCGGTTCGGCTTCCACGGTCTGAGCCATCAGCATGTCAGTGAAACGGTCAGCCACCGCTGCACAGGCCGTGAGCCGGCAGCCGCTGGGCCTCTTCGTCTGATCAGCTGCCATCTGGGAGCCGGCTGCTCGCTCTGTGCCATCAGAGCTGGCCGAAGCCTGGCCACCACCATGGGGTTCACGCCCCTGGAAGGGCTGGTGATGGCCACCCGCAGCGGCTCGGTGGATCCGGGTCTGTTGCTGCATTTGCTGCGGCAAGGTCTCTCACCCGCCCGGCTGGAGCAGTCCCTCCAGAGCGAGAGCGGGCTGCTCGGGCTCTCCGGCCTGAGTGGCGACATGCGTGAGCTGAGGCGGGCCGCGGCGGCTGGCCATGACGGCGCCACCCTGGCCCTGGCCGTGTTCCGTCAGAGTCTGCTCTGCGGCATCGGGGCGATGGCCGCATGCCTGGGGGGAGTGGATGTGATCGCCCTCACCGGCGGCATCGGCGAACACGACGATGCCCTGCTGACGGACCTGGAGGACGCCCTGGCCTGGCTGAGGCCTTTCGAGCTGCTGCGCATCCCGGCCGATGAGGAGGGGGTGATCGCCCGCAGTTGCCTGGCCCGGATGCAGGCGGCCCCGTGATCCGGCCATGGGGCCAGCACAGCCGCGGCTAGAGCACCTGACCGACCATCACGGCGGCGAGGGCGGAGAAGAGGGTGATCCCCAGGGCCGTGAGGGGGTTCTGTCCCTGGGCCACCGCGAAACTGGTGACGACGCCGGCTCCAAGACAGGCGACGACGATTTGAGTGGCGGCGGAGGGACGATCCACGCGGATGGCTACGACTGAGCGGAACCGTAGGGAGCGTTTCCGGGATCGCCAGGACGGATCCGGGGTTTTGTTACGGGGCGTCGGGGTTCGTTACAGGCCGCAACCAGGAAGCCGGCCGGGCCCGACCGGTGCTGGCCCACTGCTTGAGGGCATCAAGCTGCTCCCTGGCCGTGCGCGAGAGGGGCACCAGGTCGCTGGCGGCGGCGATCAGATCCGCCTCGCCGAACTCCCGATGGGACGCAAAGGCCAGGTGCATGGCCTCCACCACCGTCTGCTCCAGTTCGGCCCCCGAGAATCCGGCTGTGCGGTCCACCACCACATCCAGGGGAATGCGGTGGTCGGGGTGGCGGCGGCGCAGCTGCAGGTCGAGAATCGTGCGCCGCTCGGCGGCATCGGGCAGATCCAGCAGGAAGATCTCATCGAAGCGGCCCTTGCGCATCAGCTCCGGTGGCAGGCTCTCCACCCCGTTGGCGGTGGCCACCACGAACACCGCCGAGCGCTTCTCCGCCATCCAGGTGAGCAGGCTGGCCAGCACCCGCTGGCTGGTGCCGCCATCGCTGCGGCTGTCGCCGCCGAAGCCCTTGTCGATCTCGTCGATCCAGAGCACGCAGGGGGCCATGGCTTCGGCGCGGCGGATCATGTCGCGGGTGCGGGCCTCACTGGCGCCCACCAGGCCGGCGAACAGCCGCCCCACATCCAGGCGCAGCAGCGGCATGGCCCAGCTGTGGGCGATCGCCTTGGCGGTGAGGGATTTGCCGGTGCCCTGGGGGCCCACCAGCAGCACGCCGCGCGGCAGGGGCAGGCCATAGGCGGCGGCCTCGTCGCTGAAGGCCAGCCGCCGCTGCTCCAGCCAGTGCTTGAGCGCCTCAAGCCCGCCGATGTCGGCGGGGCTGGCCTCGGTGGGGCAGTACTCCAGCAGTTCGCTGCGGGCAATGGCCTGGCGCTTCTCCTCCAGCACCTCCGCCAGATCCGGTTCTCCCAGCTGGCCGCGCCGGGCCAGGGCCCGCGCCGCCACCTGACGGATGCGCTGTTCACTCAGGCCGCTGCAGCAATGGGTGAGCTGCTCGAGCACCCCGGGATTCAAGGGGTGGCCGCAGGCCTGGCCGATGCTCTCCAGCAGCGAGCGGATCTCACCAGCATTGGGCAGGGGCAGGTCGAGGATGGTGAGACATTCCTCCAGCTCCCGAGGCACCTGCCATTCCGGGGCGGTGATCACCAGGGTGCGGGGTTTCTGGCGCAGGCTGGTGGACAGGTTGCGCAGCCGGCGGCCGATGCCCGGGTCGTCGCAGTAGCGGTGGAAATCGAGCAGCAGCAGGATCGCCGCCTGATCCGGGGGCAGGCTCTCGATCGCCTCCAGTGCTCCCATCGGATTGCGCGTGGCCTCGCCCTCGCGGTTCGGCAGACCCTGGAGCCCTTCGACGAAATCCCAACGCAGCAGGGTGCGCTGGCCGAGGCGTTGAGCAGCACGCTGAAGAAGGGTGGAGATGCGCTCCTCCTCGGGGCTGCGGATCCAGAGGATCGGCGCACGGGCTCGGATCAACAGATCAAGCTGATCAGCCCACTCCTCGCTCATCGCCACTGGCGCAGGGCCGACCAGCGTGGATCGATGGGGTCTCCCCCGTCGGCCGTGGAGCAGGATTCCAGGCTGGCCTCAGGGTGCTCCGGCAGCGCCGGTCCTGGGCAGTCGGGGCCACAGCGGTTCTGCAGGGGAAGCTGCAGGCTGAGTTGCTCGAACAGCCAGCGGGCAGGATCGAAGTCGCCGCGCGGATCGAGGCTCTCGATCAGCTCGCAGTCAGCGAGGTCATCGCCCAGTTGATCGGCCTCTCCGAGCCAGAGGAGTTCCTCCCCCCGGAAGTGCAGGGCGTGGTTGTAGTCGCTCAGGCAGCGGTCGCAGCAGAGGGTCACGATGGTTTCGGCTTCCCCCTCCACTTCAAGCACCGGCTCGGCGTGGCGGACACTCAACCAGCCCCGCACCGGGGTGAGGCTCTCGAGATCGTCCAGCTGCTGCTCGACAGCCCATAGCCGTGGTTCCTGGAGCAGGCGGAGCTCCTGCAGGGGCACGGGCCGCAGCAGGGCTGGTTCAGGCAACGGCGAGGGACGCCGCGTCATCACTTCTTGCCCTTGGGCTCGAAGGGCAAGCGCTCAGCCCCGCCGCTGCTGGCGGCCACCGCCACCGTCTGCTGGCTCAGTTGCTGATCGAGGATGTCCTGCAGGTTCTCAGGCAGGGCCTCCCGGCTGAGCAGAAAGGTCTGCAGGGCCTGGAAGATGTTGGCCACCACCATGTAGAGCAGCACCCCCGCGGGCAGGGGGAAGAACAGGAACATGCCGGTGATCATCACCGGAGTGATCTTGTTGGCTGTCGATTGCTGCGGGTTCGGCGGCATCCCGGCCCCCGAGAGGATCTGGGAGATGAACAGGCTGGCGCCGAAGGCTCCCACCAGGATGGCGATGTCCCAGTTGACCGCCCCGTCGGTGTAAAAGCCCACCTGGCCGAGGGCCTTGATGAACAGGAATCCGCTGCGGGCCGCCAGGCCAGGCACGGTGGCTTCCACCGTGGCATCTCCAGGGGCGATCGCTTCGATCAGCCCGGACTCACTCACCCGCACCACACCCTCGCCTTTGCTCACGCTCCAGGCCGGGGCGAACTTGGCGCCGTTCTCCACCCCTTCGAGGACGCTGCTGAAGGGCTGCCCGTCCTTGGTGTGCAGGTTGACCTGGGCTGAGTCGCCGATGCCGAGCTTGGTGCCGGCCTCGAGGCTGGCGACCACAGGCACATGGCTGGTTTCGGTGATGAAGATCGAGTGGCTGGCGCTGTTGAACGGTTTGATCTCCACAGCCGCGATCTGATCGGCCGGCAACACCTTGAGATTGAGGGTGTAGGGCACATCGGCGAAGGGTGAACCGCGCAGGGTGGCGAACAGGGCGAAGAGGATTGGCATCTGCACCAGCAGCGGCAGACAGCCGGCCAGGGGGCTGCCGAACTCCTTCATCAGCTTGCCCAGTTCCTCCTGCTGTTTCTGGGGGTTACTGGCGTAGCGGCTTTTGATCTCCGCCTGACGCTTCTGCATCACGGGCTGGGCGATGCGCATGCGCCGGGCACTGCGGATCGAGCCTGCACTCAGGGGGAAGAGGGCCAGCCGGATCACCACGGTAAGGGCGATGATCGCCAGCCCGTAACTCGGCACCAGCCCATAGAAGAAGTCGAGGATGGGCAGCAGCAGGTTGTCGGAGATGTAGCCGATCACAGCGGGGAGGCGGCGGAAGGGTGAGGGTTTGGCACAGTGTGCCCGAGCAGCCGATCAGAGTGGCGCCGATGCGGGCAAATCCCGCCCGCAGGTCTCGGGTAGGCGGCCTGGGACTGGGGTTCAGGCACTGGCGGCCTGGGGGTCGGCGAATCCTTTGGTGTCGGCTGGGACCTTGGCACCGCCGCGACGGGCCATCTGTTCGAGGATGTAGGCCTCGGTTTCGCGGAAGCGGGGCAGGGATCGCATCTCAAGTTTGGCCCCGTCGGTCAGCACCAGCACCATGTCGCCCCAGGCGCCGAAGCCGCGGGGCACCGAGCGCACCTCCCGCACCTGGCTGTAGACCACCTGAGTCCGGTCGCGGCCCAGCCAGCCACCGCTGACTGAAATCCGTCGGCTGGTGATGCGGAAGCGCAGCCAGAGAGCCCGCACGATCGCTCCGACGGCGAAGGGAATGCCGATCAGAGTGAGGCCGAAGAGCAGGTTGAACAGCAGATCTCCGCGGGCCGGTCCCCCCTCGTAGAACGTGGTTTCGGTCACCTCAACGGTCATGGACTCAGGCCTGCCTTGCGGAACAGCTCGGAACATTCTCCCAGCAAGGCCTCGTGACTGGCCTCGAGGCAGCCTGGCTTGAGGCTGAGCAGCAGCCATAGACCGTTGGAGTCAGCGGGCCAATGGCCGCACTGCTCGCACAGCCAGCCGTGCAGCAGCCGCCTGAGCCGATTGCGCCGTACCGACCGCTTGCTCACCTTGGTGCTCACCACCACGGCGCAGCGGCAACCTTGGAATGGCGCCTGACTCAGAGGGGGGCGCAGCAGTGAGGGCTCACCGACCACAGAGCGCAGCACGAGGTAGGTGCCATGGAAGCGGCGGCCCTTGCGATACAGGTGATCAAAGGCTTTGTCGCCCCGCAGGCGCAGATCCCTGGGCAGGGCCATGGGGCGAGAAGGCTCCCTTCAGGCCTCAGACGGCCAGGCGAGCACGGCCGCGGCGACGGCGGGTGCGAATCACGCGGCGGCCGGTGTGGGACCGCATCCGCACGCGGAACCCAGACACCCGTTTGCGCTTACGGCTCGTTCCTTCCAGGGTGCGCTTGGTCATGGTGCGTCTCGGCTTCTGGCCAGTTATCGATCAATCAACTTAACAGCCGGGGGTCAATCGATCCCCGGATCGATCTGGATCAGCCAGCTGCCCAGGTAGCCGCCGAAGGGCACATCACCCGGAGCCTGGGCCAGGGCATTGAACTGGTACATGCCGATGTTGAACGGATTGAAGAGCGACATGTAAACGCCGATGGTGCCATCAACCGGTACGGGCCGCTCCGGGAAGATTTCGATCGACTTGCCGCTGGCATTCACTTCAATGACGGCAGGAATCGTTTCCTTGCAACGGGTGCGTGAGAGCATCCCGCCTTCTTGCATCACGCAGAGCTTGATGTCTTTCGGGTCGATCTTGGCGTCGAAGTTGTTGGGAACGTCAATCGTGAGCTTGAGCATGGCCGTCTTGCGATCCTTCGGCCTGAGAATCAGGTAATACTCCGAGCGCTTCAACCGCGAGGTGTCGGTCATGAAGTAGTAGAGTCGGCGATAGTCCTTGTTGTTATCCCAGCGGAACTCCAGCAGACTGGGAGTGCCCTGGGCAAGGCTGACCGCCGGGGCGATGCCGGCGCCAGCGCCCGCCACCACGGCCCCCAGGCCCACCCCCACGGCAGCCATCAGCAGGCCGGCGCGGCTCGGCAAGGTGGCCGTCAGACGGCGCAGCCGTTGTTGCAGGGTCGGGAGGGTCATGGAGAGCGGATGAGGGGCGGCCAGCGCAAGGCGGGCCCGGGTGTTCTCTGGATTCTCGGCCGGCGCCAGCGGGGCCAGCCCCGCGGGGGGGCAGCGGCGCAGCTGTCAGTTGTGACCGGATCTGTCCGGCCTCAGCCGGGCAGCCCCCCTCAGGTAGGGGTGGAGGGGTGGTCGGCCTGGCTCCATCCAGGCGTGGGCCAGCAGACGGATGCAGCGGGGAAGGTCTCCGGCCACGGCCATCTGCTGACAGTCGAGCAGGGCGACCCCGTCCCAGCCGGGGTGCTGCCGGGCGACCGCTGCGGGGAAGCCGGCATC
>NZ_JAGQBY010000121.1:0-9265 GCF_024345875.1 Synechococcus sp. EJ6-Ellesmere | reverse complement strand
GCTGATGCTTGCGCTCACCCGGCCGAAATTCTTCGTGCCGGTGCACGGGGAGCACCGCATGCTCGTGTGCCACTCGCGCACGGCCCAGTCGATGGGGATTCCCGCTGACAACATGCTGATCATCGACAACGGCGATGTGGTGGAGCTCACCCCCACGACCATCCACAAGGGGGATCCGGTCAAGGCCGGTATCGAACTGCTGGATGCCTCCCGCAACGGCATCGTCGACAACCGCGTGCTCAAGGAACGCCAGCAACTGGCCGAGGACGGCGTCATCACCCTGCTGACCGTGATCAGCACCGATGGCGTCATGGGCGCCCCGCCGCGGGTCAACCTGCGCGGTGTGGTCACCACCGCCGATGCCCGCCGGCTCTCGATCTGGGCCGAGCGGGAGATTGGCTGGGTGCTGGACAACCGCTGGAATCAGCTGGCCCGCAACACTGGTGGTACGGCCCCCGAGGTCGATTGGGTGGGCGTGCAGCGGGAGATCGAAGTCGGTCTCCAGCGCCGCTTGCGGCGCGAGCTGCAGGTGGAGCCCCTGATCATCTGTCTGGTGCAGCCGGCTCCGGCGGGCACCCCGGCCTACAAGGGCCGTGCCGATGCAGAGCCGGACAGCCGCCCGGCCCCCCGCGGCGGTCGCCGGGAGAGCACAGGGCGTGAACCCGTGATCCGCACCCACGCGCCTGCTCCCCCCCAGCGGGTTCAGGCCTCTGGCGCTGGTGCTGTCTCAGCGACGGCCACCATGCCCGTCGCCACCAAGACCCCTGCAAGTGCCCCCGTTGTCCAGGTGGCGGAGACCAAGCCGGAAGAACCGGAGATGCCCGCGAACCGCGTGCGTCGCCGCCGCTCCACCGCCGCCAGCTGAAGGGCTGCTGGCTGGGCGGCTCTGTTGCCGCTCAGCCCAGCACCACCCGCAGCAGACCCTTGGCCAGCTCAGCTTCCTCCTCGGGACTGAAGCGCCGCTCGCCTGCTTCATCGCGGACGGAGGCGGCCGGCGGCTCGGCCAGCACGTCCACCCGCACAGCCTCCAGGCCGTTGTCCGGAGGAGCCGGCGCCAGGCTTTGTTCGGACTGGCTTAGCTCTGGCTTGCTCTGCTCGCAGAGCGCCAGTCCCTCGGCAGCCAGATCGTTGTAGGTGCTCCCCTTGGTAGCAGTGGCCTGCACCTGGCGGTAGAGCTCGCTGGCGTCTTCGGGCTGGCGCAATCCATAGAAGTGAATGTGCCCGAGCAACAGTTTCAGCCGCAGGCTGTGGGGATCACTGGCCTCGAGTCGTGTGTGCGCCAGCAGGTCCTCCCCCTCCTGCAGGGCCTCGGCGAAGCGCCCCTGGCTGTACGCCAGCTCCACGCTTTTGTAGGCCTGATCGAAGCCGCTGGATGTCATCGGTTGGAGGGGGCTGAGGCCGCACCGGGTTCGGGAGGGCCGGATGGATCCGCGTGATCGCTCGGTTCCGGCTGAAGCCACAGGCTCTGCCGGTCCCAGTGAAGGCTCCTGCCTCCGGGCAAAGCCAGGCTGCCAGGCCCCTGGCTCAGCGGCAACCGGCGCCTCAGGGCTTCAAGGCTCCGGGCCCCCAGCCGAACCCCGGCGCTGCGCTCCAGCCAGAGATCGAGCAGCAGCTCCTGGCTGCTGGCGGTGAGCTCGCTCAGTGGTTGGCGCTGCAGTTCTGGCCCCTGCTCAGGCCGGCCTGCGGCGAGTGGGGCAGCTGGCGTCTCCAGAGCCATGAGGGCCAGCAGGGCCAGCTCCTGGGTGAGCTCCTGGGTGCCTTCCAGGCGTTCGGCCAGTGCGCCCAGACGCCGCCAGGCCCCGGGATGGAGCTCCTCCAGCACCGGCAGCACCTCCTGGCGCAGGCGGTTGCGGCTGAAGCGGGGATCGGTGTTGCCTGGATCCAGCCACAGGGGCAGCTGCTGCTGCTTGCAGAAGGACGCGGTCTCGGCCCGGGGGAAGCCGAGCAGGGGACGCACCAACTCTATCCTGCCCCTGAGGGGACGCCGCGCGCGCAGGCTGCTCAGCCCCCGCAGGCCGCAACCCCTGGCCAGGTTGAACAACAGGGTCTCGGCACGGTCACTGCCGGTATGGCCGGTCACGACGCGGGTGCAGCCGAGGCTGAGGGCCTGCTGGTTCAACCGCTCGTAGCGCCAGCAGCGCCCAGCCTCCTCACGACCGCTGGCGGAGGAGGCCGGCGCAGCGGGGGCGTTCTCCACCCGGATGGGCAGGCCCAGCCCGCCGGCCCAGGCCGCCAGTTCCCCGGCCTGATCGGCGGCTTCCTTCCGCCAGCCGTGGTTGCCGTGCCAGAGGTGAAGCTCCCAGCCGTGCAGGCGCCGCAGCTCCAGAAGCAGAGCCGTCAGGGCCATCGAGTCCTGGCCACCGGAGATCGCCAGCAACAGCCGGCCCCCCTGGGGCAGGAGCAGGGGGTCCGTCAGCAGCCGCCGGTGCAGCCGGTGCTGCAGGGGACCCCATGGGAGAATGGCTTCCATCTGCCCTGCTCGCCGATGTCGCGCATCACCAGCCTGCCCGCCCCCCTGCAAGCGGCGCTGCATTCGCGGCGGCTGTTGAAGGTGATCGCCGGCTTGAGCAACTTCGAGGCGGCCAGCGTGGAGCGGATCAGCCGGGCTGCCGGGGCTGGTGGCGCCGACCTGCTTGATGTGGCCTGCGATCCGAAGCTCGTGCGCCTGGCTGCAGCGGCCTCCGGCCTGCCGGTCTGCGTCTCGGCCGTTGATCCGGATCTGTTCCCCGCTGCCGTGGCCGCTGGCGCCGCGATGGTGGAGATCGGCAATTTCGATTCGTTCTATCCCCAAGGGCGGATCTTCGGCGCCGAGGAGGTGCTCGCCCTCACCCGGCGCACCCGGGAGCTGCTGCCGGAGGTGGTGCTCTCGGTCACGGTCCCCCATGGACTCCCCCTGGATCAGCAGCAGCAGCTGGCCAGCGATCTGGCCGCCGCCGGCGCCGATCTGATCCAGACCGAAGGCGGCACCAGTGCCCGTCCCTTCAGCCCCGGGGCCCTTGGCCTGATCGAGAAGGCCGCGCCCACCCTGGCGGCGGCCCACGCCATCAGCCGGTCGGTGCAGATTCCGGTGCTCTGCGCCTCCGGACTCTCCGCCGTCACCCTGCCCCTGGCCATCGCCGCCGGCGCCCATGGGGTGGGTGTGGGCTCAGCTGTGAACCGGCTCGACGATGAACTCGCCATGGTGGCGGTGGTGCGCGGCCTGCGTGAGGCTCTGGCCCCAGCGCATGTGGCCGAGGTGGTCGGCTGAGGCTTCCTGCCGGCTTGTGACGGTTCGGCACCCCTGACTTGGCCAAGTCAGGGGGCTTTGATTAGCGTGAGGCAGACGCCGTGATGACTTCCATGGGCCCGTTCATCTGGCTTCTGCAATGGCCCATCCGGGCTGTCGTGCTGCTGATCGTGGGTGTGTTGCCCCTCGGGGTTGAGTTCAGCGGCTTCGGCACCGCCCTGCTCTCCGCGGTGGTGATCGGCCTGCTGGGAACGCTGCTGATCTGGCCTCTTAAGCTGGTGCTGGCACTGCCCTGGGCCATCACCAGCCTGGGTGGTCTGGTGACGCCGATCACCGCTGTCTACAACTGGGTGATCACGATCGTGTTGTTTGCCCTGGCGGCCTGGTTGATCCAGGGCTTCCGGCTCAAGAACGGTCTGATCAGTGCGGCCCTCGGCGCCATCGTCTACAGCGTGCTCAGTACCTTGATCCTGGGCTGGCTCGGCCTTGGTGTGAGCTTCACCCGGGCGGCCACTTCCCTCTCCGCTGCAGTCGGCGTGGGCTGATTCCTAGGATCAATATTGTCTTCGTCCAGGAGCCACCTGGATCCAGCGGCCATGGCGCGCTTCGAGCTCCAGGCTCCCTATGAGCCCAAGGGCGATCAACCCACGGCCATCGAAGCCCTGGTGGAGGGTGTCGATGCGGGTGAGCGCTACCAGACCCTGCTGGGGGCCACGGGCACCGGCAAGACCTTCACCATCGCCAATGTGATCGCCCGCACCGGCCGTCCGGCCCTGGTGCTGGCCCACAACAAGACTCTCGCGGCCCAGCTCTGCAATGAGTTGCGGGAGTTCTTCCCGAATAATGCCGTCGAATATTTCATCTCCTATTACGACTACTACCAGCCAGAGGCCTACGTTCCGGTCTCCGACACCTACATCGCCAAGACGGCATCGATCAACGAAGAGATCGATATGCTGCGGCACTCCGCCACCCGCTCGTTGTTCGAGCGCCAGGATGTGATCGTGGTGGCCTCGATCAGTTGCATCTACGGCCTCGGCATTCCCTCGGAATACCTCAAGGCGGCCGTGCGTTTTCAGGTGGGTGAGGCCCTCAACCTGCGTGGTTCCCTGCGCGAGCTGGTCAACAACCAGTATTCCCGCAATGACGTCGAGGTTGGGCGCGGTCGCTTCCGGGTCAAGGGAGATGTGCTCGAGATCGGCCCCGCCTATGAAGACCGCCTGGTGCGCATTGAACTCTTCGGCGATGAGGTGGAGGCGATTCGTTACGTCGATCCCACCACCGGTGAAATCCTGCAGAGTTTGGAAACCATCAATATCTATCCCGCCAAGCACTTCGTCACTCCCAAGGACCGGCTCGAATCGGCGATCGCCGCCATCCGCGACGAACTGCATCAGCGCCTGGAGGTTCTCCATGGCCAGGGCCGCCTGCTGGAGGCCCAGCGGCTGGAGCAGCGCACCACCTACGACCTCGAGATGCTGCAGCAGGTGGGCTACTGCAATGGCGTTGAGAATTACGCCCGCCACCTGGCAGGGCGCCCGGCCGGCACACCACCCGAGTGCCTGATCGACTACTTTCCCGATGATTGGTTGCTGGTGGTGGATGAGAGCCACGTCACCTGCTCCCAGCTCCATGCCATGTACAACGGCGACCAGGCCCGCAAGCAGGTGCTGGTGGAGCATGGCTTCCGCCTGCCCAGCGCCGCCGACAACCGCCCGCTCAAGGCCGCGGAATTCTGGTCGAAGGCCCGCCAGACGATCTTTGTGTCAGCCACCCCCGGGTCCTGGGAGATGGAGCAGAGCCACGGCCATGTGGCCCAGCAGGTGATCCGCCCCACCGGTGTGCTCGATCCGGTGGTGGAGGTGCGTCCCACCGAGGGCCAGGTGGATGATCTGCTCGGCGAAATCCGGTTGCGGGCCGGGCGGGATGAGCGCACGCTGATCACCACCCTGACCAAACGGATGGCCGAGGACCTCACCGATTACCTGGCTGAGAATGGTGTGCGGGTGCGCTATCTGCACTCGGAGATCCATTCGATCGAGCGGATCGAGATCATCCAGGATCTGCGCAACGGTGAATTCGACGCCCTGGTGGGCGTGAACCTGTTGCGGGAAGGCCTGGATCTGCCCGAGGTGTCTCTGGTGGCGATTCTCGATGCCGACAAGGAGGGATTTCTGAGGGCCGAGCGCTCCTTGATCCAGACCATCGGCCGGGCGGCCCGTCATGTGGACGGGACGGCCCTGCTTTATGCCGACAATCTCACCGATTCGATGGCCCGTGCCATCTCCGAAACCGAGCGGCGCCGAGCGATCCAGCAGACCTACAACGAGACCCACGGCATCATCCCCAGCGCTGCCGGCAAGCGGGCCGGCAATGCCATCCTCAGCTTTCTGGAGGTCTCCAGGCGCGCCCAGGATGAGGCGCCCACTGCTGAAGCCGAGCCGGCATCGTTTGCGATGGTGCCCCTCGATGCGCTGCCGGAGCTGATCCTGGAGTTGGAAGACAAGATGAAAGCCGCCGCCAAGAATCTGGAATTCGAAGAGGCCGCCAACCTGCGTGATCGCATCAAGAAGCTGCGCCAGAAACTGGTGGGGAGGACCTGAGCGCTATCAAACGGTCTCAGGTCATTCTTTCCTGAGCAATCTATATGCAGAATCTGGATCGGCAGTGAAGGACTTTACGCGGAAGTGCCATGTTTGCTCCATTGCATGTCTGGACTGGTATTAGGTCTCTTCTGCAGCTGGTTTCGGCACGGCCTTAATCACATATTGCATGGGCAAGGCATCCTGGATGGCCTGAGCAGGGTGATGGCCGATTTGGCTGGCGATTTGTCCAATTAGACTCATCGCACGTTCAGTGTGCTGATGTTGGAAAATTCTTGGCTGGATTGAATCAATTCGATACCCACTGCTTTCGAACAGCTGTCGCATTGTGAGCCGGGTGAACCAGCGCAGATGGGTGCGATCCATCAGTCCACTGTCGGTATACTCAAGTCTTCCTGTATTTAGGCGGAGCTGAATGCTCCAGTGCTGCATGTTTGGGATGCAAGCACATACACATGCTTCGGGATTGAGCAAGGATCTCAGGGATCTCAGGACCTGCCAGGGGTCGCGCAAATGTTCCAGCGTGTCGCCGAACACCCAGCACTGCGCCGGGCTGAGGCTGGCCAGGGTGCCGGTGCGGAACATCTCCTCGATGTCGCCGATTAACACCTCGTCGCAATGGGAGCGAGCCACAGCGGCGTAGGCTGGATCAATCTCAATACCAAGGTAATGACCAGTGGGATGCTTGTTCTTGAACGCCCTGGCTAGGGCGCCGCGGCTGCAGCCCACCTCCACAACACTTCTCACCAGTGGCATCACGGCAAGAAGGTCGTGATTCGGCAGATCGTGGGCGCCTGTTTGTTCCAAGATTTCAGATCGCTTGCAGGTCACGTGTCTTCGTCATCTAGCACGATACAGCGGGTGCAGATTTCGCTGGTCATGATTTGCTTAATTTTGAGGCCTCCTGATGGGCGAGTGCGAGAAGTATCTATGCCCACGTCACCCTTGAGCAGGCTGATGCTCATGTCGTGGCAGTGTCCATGGAGCGGCAGATGGCCACTGCGCAAGAAAACCCTGGCGCAGATTTAGCGCCCGGCGGCCTTGAGCACGATCTTGATCGTCTTGAACAGGATGAGCAGGTCGAGCCAGACGCTGCTGTTACGCAGATAGAAGAGGTCGTAACTCAGTTTCAGCTCAGCGTCCTCAACTGTGGAGGTGTAAGGCAAGTTCACCTGGGCCCAGCCGCTCAGGCCCGGCCGGATCCAGTGGCGCAGGCGGTAGTTGGGGATTCGCTGTTCCAGGTCCGTCTCCAGCTCAGGCCGCTCCGGTCGCGGGCCGATCAGGCTCATCTCACCCCGGAGCACGTTGATCAGCTGGGGCAGCTCATCGAGCCGGGTGCGTCGCAGCCACTGGCCCACCGGCGTGATTCGCCCATCGTTCGGACCCGACCAGATCGCCTCCCCTTCCACCTCTGCATCAGGGACCATCGTGCGCAGCTTGATCACCTCGAAGCGTTTGCCCTGCAGGCCCGTGCGCCTTTGCCGGTAGAACACCGGCCCGCCATCGCTCAGGCGGATCAACGCGGCGGTGACGGCCAGCAGCGGAGAGCACAGCAGCAGCAGCAGCAGACTCACCATGACGTCGGCATAGCGTTTGAGCTGTCGCTCGAAGCCGCCACTGCGCTGCACGGAGCGATCGGAGAACAGCAGCCACTGATCCACCACCCAGCGGGGCGGAATGCGCTGCAATTCCTGCTCGGCCGCCAGCGCCAGGGAGGTGACGGCACGGCCTTCCTCCAGGGCCCGGGCGCAGTAGTCGAGTCCATCGGGCAGTTTGAGCACCCCCTGGCTGAGGGCGAGGCCGCTGCTCTCGTTCTCCGTCGGCCCGCTCCTCAGCTGGCGAAAGCCATCGCCGAGCGTATGGATGGTGGGAGCCCGCATGGTCCCGATGCGCTCCCATTCATGGCGGATCGCCTCCTGCTCGCCGGGAAGGCTGACGATGTCCCACGGGTCCTGTCGGGTGGAGTGGGCCAGTTGGCGCAGCAGCAGCCGCACGCCACCGCTCCAGAGCGCCGCCAGGGTGAAGAGTGGCATCAGGCTGCCGCGGTGCAGCAGCGTCACCTCCGGCGCGGTGCGCAGCAGCCAGCCCACCACGGCGCCGGCGGCGATGGTGGCCGCACTGGTGATGGCCAGGCGCACCACCAGCTGGCTCCAGCGCAGGCGCCTCATCTTGAGGAGTGTGAACGACCCGAACAGCCAGCCGAGGCTGAGATAGATCACCACCAGCATCGCCAGCAGGCCCAGCTGATTGTCCAGATAGCCATTGCGCTCCCGGTCGATCCAGGCCGCCAGCAGGCAGACCCCCAGGGCATCGAGGCCCGCGGCCAGGGCCAGCCAGCGGCGGTGGCGCAACCAGTGCACTAGGCCGTGGCCTCCAGCGCCGAGCTGGTGCTGCCGCCCAGCTGGAAGCAGGCATGCACCGCCTGCAGGGCTTTGACCCCATCGGCTTCCGCCACCACACAGCTGGTGCGGATCTCGCTGGTGGCGATCATCTCGATGTTCACCCCGGCCTCCGCCAGGGCCCGGAACATGCGGGCGGCGGTGCCGGGGGTGCAGGGCATGCCCGAGCCCACGGCGCTCACCCGTGCGATGGCCAGGCCTTCCTCGAAGCGAGCCTCGGGCCAGGGGGCGAGCACCGGTTGCAGGGCGCCGCGGGCTCGGTTGAGATCGTCGCGTCGCAGGGTGAAGCTCATGTCGCGGCTGAGCTGCGGGCCGGAGCCGTGGGTGCGCTCCGACTGGACGATGGTGTCGAGGCTGATGCCGGCGTCGGCCAGGGCCCGGCAGACGGCTGCGGCCGTGCCGGGGCGGTCGGGAACCTGGCGGACCACCACCTGGGCCTGGTTGCGGTCGAGGGCCACGCCGCGCACCGCCGGATCGCTCACGTCGCAGGGGAGCGGGTTCTGGCGCAGCTGGTGCTCCTGCAGTTCGAACACCTCGGCGGCGGCGCGCAGGGCCCGCGCACCCTGGCTGCCCTCCACCAGGCAGCTCACCTTCACTTCACTGGTGGCGATCATGCGCAGGTTGATGCCGTAACGGGCCAGGGTGTCGAACAGGCGAGCGGCGATGCCTGGCCGCCCCATGATCCCGGCCCCGGAAATGCTCAGCTTGGCCAGCCCCGCCTGCGTGCTCAGGGCGCTCTCCTCCACCGCCAGCTCCTGGAGCAGGCTCCGGCAGACCTCCCGGGCGCCCTCCAGCTGGCTCTCCGAGAGGGTGAAGGCGATGTCGTTGCTGGCGCCGACATGGGTGGCCTGCACGATCAGATCCACGTTCAGCCCCGCCGCGGAGAGAGCGTCGAACAGCAGGGCGGCCCCCCCGGGGTGGTCGGGCACCCGGGTGAGGGCCAGCACCGCCTGGTGGTTCTCCAGATCCGCCCCGTCCACCGGACGGCCCAGCTCCAGCCCCTCACTGCCGATCGGTCGGGCCATGCCGCTGGAGAG
>NZ_JAGQBY010000120.1:0-9425 GCF_024345875.1 Synechococcus sp. EJ6-Ellesmere | reverse complement strand
ACCCGCTCGCTGGGGCGGGCTTCAGGGCGGCCCAGGGTCA
The DNA here is from genome assembly GCF_024345875.1 of Synechococcus sp. EJ6-Ellesmere. Taxonomy (NCBI): domain Bacteria; kingdom Bacillati; phylum Cyanobacteriota; class Cyanophyceae; order Synechococcales; family Synechococcaceae; genus Synechococcus; species Synechococcus sp. EJ6-Ellesmere. The sequence continues at coordinate 9,385 of NZ_JAGQBY010000120.1, read as the reverse complement.
CGATTTCGGGCTTGAAGCGCACCTTGAGCCGATGAAGGCCGGTCCGCTCGCTCCAGCTGAGCTTGGCCTCCAGATCCGCCAGGCGTGGATCGGCGCGCAGGTGCGCGAGCACCGCCGTCACCCCGTCCTCCGGGCCGGCGATCGTGCCGTTCACGCCCTCCTCCGCCAGCAGCACGGTGCCCTTCACCCCCTGGCTGCCGGCCAGCGCCAGCAGCTCATCGCGCCAGCACGGCAACTCGGCGGCGGAGAAGGCCACGAACTTGTAGAAGGCCGCAATCCGCTCCCTCAAACCGCCATCTCCACACTCACCCCCGCCGCCGCCAGCAGCGCCCGGTCGGCGGCCACATCGGGGTTGCCGGTGGTGAGCAGGGTGTCGCCGTAGAAGATCGAATCGGCGCCCGCCTGCAGGCAGAGGATCTGGGCCTCACGGCTGAGCTGCTCGCGGCCGGCACTGAGGCGCACCCGGCTGAACGGCATCAGGATGCGGGCCGTGGCCACCATGCGCACCAGTTCGAGCGGATCCACCGGTGGCTGATGCTCCAGCGGTGTGCCCTCCACCGCCACCAGGGCGTTGATCGGCACGCTCTCGGGATGAGGGTCGAGGCTGGCCAGCACCTGCAGCAGACCGGCGCGATCGCTGGTGGTCTCCCCCAGGCCGATGATGCCGCCGCAGCAGAGGGTGATGCCCGCCTGCCGCACCCGCTCCAGGGTTTCCAGCCGCTCCTGGTAGCTGCGGGTGGTGATGATCCGCTCGTAGTGCTCGGGGCTGGTGTCGAGGTTGTGGTTGTAGGCGGTCAGGCCCGCCGCCGCCAGGCGCTCGGCCTGGGCGTCGGTGAGCATGCCGGCGGTCACGCAGGCCTCCAGCCCCAGCTCACGCACACCGCGCACCATCGCCAGCATCGCCTCGAAGGGGGCACCATCGCGGATGTCGCGCCAGGCCCAGCCCATGCAGAAGCGATGGGCACCGGCCGCCTTGGCGGCCCGGGCCCGCGCCAGCACCGGCTCCACCTCCAGCTCCGGCCGACCGCTCACGTCGCTGCTGTTGTGCATCGACTGGGGGCAGTAGGCGCAGTCTTCCTCGCAACCGCCGGTCTTGACGCTGAGCAGGGAGGCCAGCTGCACCCGGTAGCCGGGGTTGGCGGCCCGGTGCACGCTCTGAGCTCGCCAGAGCAGGTCGATCAGCGGCATCTCCAGCAGCCCCTGGATCTCCGCGCGGCTCCAGTCGTGGCGCAGGTTAGGGGCCGAGGTGGTGGCAGCGGCTGAGGGGCGAGCGGTGGTGGTCAACGGGGCAGGGAGTGGGAGGGGACAGGGTCAGGCGCTGGGGGGAAGCAGGGGCTCAACTCCCCCGAAGCGCCGCTGGCGGCCCTGGTAATCCAGCACGGCCCGCAGCAGGGCCTGCTCATTGAAATCGGGCCAGAGCACATCGGTGATGTGGATCTCGGCGTAGGCCAGTTGCCAGAGCAGGAAATTGCTGATGCGGTACTCGCCACTGCTGCGGATCAGAAGATCGGGATCCACCTCGCCGGCGGTGAGCAGCTCGGCCTCGAAGTGGGTCTCACTGATGGCGGCGGGATCGAGATCACCTCGGGCGGCCCGCTCCGCCAGGCGCCGGGCCACCTGCACCAGTTCCCGCCGGCCGCCGTAGTTGGTGCAGACGTTGAAGTGAATGCCGGTGTTGGCGGCGGTGCGGGCCTCGGCGGCGGCGATGCGCTCCTGCAGCCCTTCCGGCAACTGCTCCAGGTCGCCCAGGAAGCGGATGCGCACCCGCTCACGCTCCAGGGCCTGCAGCTCACGGGCGAGCACCCGCTCGAACAGGGCCATCAGGAAGGTCACCTCCTCGCCAGGGCGGTTCCAGTTCTCGGTGGAGAAGGCGTAGACGGTGAGGGCACCGATGCCCCAGTCGCTGCAGAGGCGCAGGGTTCTCTTGAGCGCTTCCACCCCTTCACGGTGACCCATCATGCGCGGCAGGCGTCGCTGACGAGCCCAGCGGCCGTTGCCGTCCATGATCACGGCCACATGGGCCGGCAGCCGGGCGGGATCCAGACAGGCCGGCAGCAGCTCGGAGGGCTGGGCTGACGCCTGGATCGGGTCGGTGGTCGCCGGCGAGCGACTCATGCGCGGGATTCGGGCGTGTCCTCGGACACGGTACGTCCAGTGGGAAGCGGCACCACCGAACCTCCGGAAGTCTTGGCCGGGGTTTTCGTGGATGAGGGCGCCAGGGCGGCTGTCAGCAGCTCACGCAGACGGCTGCTGGTGATCGGGCGCTCCAGCTTGCCCTGGCGGGCCAGGGAGAGGGTGCCGGTCTCCTCGGAGACCACGATGCAGAGGCAGCGGTCGAAGCGTTCGGTGATGCCCAGGGCCGCCAGATGACGGGTGCCATAGCGGGTGATCCCCTGGCGGGAGAGGGGCAGGATCACCCCCGCCGAGAGGATGCGGCTGCCTCGTACCAGCAGGGCCCCGTCGTGCAGAGGGGTGTCGGCGGCAAACAGATTCAGCACCAGATCCACCGAGAGCATGGCGTCAAGCTCGATGCCGGGGTTGAGAAAGTCTTCAGGGCGAAGAGCGTTGCCCAGATCCACCAGGATCAAGGCGTCTCGGCGGCCCTGGGACAGGCGGCCAGCCGCCTCGGTGAGCATCGCCACCGCGCCCGACATCTCCTGGTCGACCCCCTGGTTGCCCAGCAGCACGTCGAGGCGACCAGTGCCCAGCAGCTCCATCAAGCGCCGCAACTCCCCCTGCCAGAGGATCGCCAGGGCCAGACTGCAACCCAGAACCACCGCCTCCAGCAGCCGGGTGGTGAGGGGCAGGTTGGCGAAGCGCTGGACCACCCAGACCAGGGCCACCAGAAACAGCCAGCCGCGCAGCAACCAGAGGGTGCGGGATTCGCGCACCCGGGCCAACAGCAGCATCCCGAGAGCAGAGGCGAACAGCAGATCCAGCAGCAGGCGCAGATCGAGGAGCCTCAGCCAGATCACAGAGCCCTACAGCACTTGGCTCATGCTACCGGCCGAAAACGTTCTGGCAGCACGTCGTGGAGCAGCAGTTCGTCTGGTCGCTCGCGCCGTTGCACCAGCTCAGCCTGACCCCCATGCACGAAAACAGCCGCCGCACTGGGGATGCGGTTGTAATTCGAGGCCATCGAGGCGTTGTAGGCGCCGGTGGCGAAGACCACCAGCAGGTCGCCGCTGCTGCTGGGGGGCAGGGCCAGGTCCTTGAGCAGCACGTCGCCGGATTCGCAATGCTTGCCCGCCACCGTGACCGTTTCGGTGGCCACGGCCGTGGGCCGCTCGGCCAGCACTGCCGTGTAGCTCGACTGATAGGTGATCGGCCTGGGGTTGTCGCTCATCCCCCCATCCACCGACAGGTAGGTGCGCAGGCCGGGGATCTGCTTGCGGCTGCCGATCGTGTACACGGTGAGGCCAGCCGTGGCCACCAGGGAGCGGCCTGGCTCGCACAACAGCCTGGGCAGCTCGAGATCCCGCTCGCGGCAGGCGCGCAACACCGCTTCGGCCACCCCCTTCACCCACTCCTGGATGGTCGGTGGGTCGTCGGAGGCCACGTAGCGAATGCCCAGGCCCCCGCCCACGTTCAGATCACTCACGGGATGGCCGAGGGAGCGGGCCAGGGCCAGGGCATCGGCCATCACCCCGGCCAGGTCGCGGTGGGGCTGCAGCTCGAAGATCTGGGAGCCGATGTGGGCATGCAGGCCGGTGAGGCGGGCCCAGGAGCACCCGGCCAGGCGTTGCAATACCGACTCGAGCTGATCGGGGTCGAAGCCGAATTTGCTGTCGAGATGGCCGGTGCGGATGTACTCGTGGGTGTGGCACTCAATGCCGGGGGTGAAGCGCAGCATCAGCGGCACCACCCGGCCCGCGGCGGGGGCGATCTCGGCGAGGCGCTCGAGGTCGTGGTCGTTGTCGACCACCACGGTCACGCCATGGGCCACCGCCAGGGAGAGCTCCTCATCCGACTTGTTGTTGCCATGCAACACGATCCGCTCCGGCGGCATGCCCCCTTGCAGGGCGGTGAGCAGCTCGCCCGCTGAGACGGCATCGAGGCCGAGGCCTTCGGAGGCCACCAGAGCACTCAGCACCAGGCTGCTGTTGGCCTTGGAGGCGTAGAGCGCCAGGGAGGGGCCGGGGTAGTGGGCGGCAAGGGCCTCCCGGTAGGCCCGGCAGCTGGCCCGCAGGGTGGCTTCATCCAGCACATAGAGCGGTGTGCCGTAGCGGCGGGCCAGCTCGCCCAGATCACAGCCGCCCACCTGGAGCCGGTCGTGGCCGTCGAGGGCCGTGGTGAGCGGCGTGAGGTTGCGGTTGGGACTGAGCGAATCAGCCTCCGACTCGAAGGGGCGCATCGCCGGACTGGGCACGGACCCGCTGCCGACGGCCTGGTCAGCCGGAGTGACGGGAGAAATGGTCATCGGCGTCATCCTTGGGGCTGTGTCCTGGTTGATCACAATCGTAAGGATGAGCATCGAAGGGGCAGGGCAGCACGAGCTGAAGACCCAGCGGCTGAGCCCCATCCACGCTGAGGCCTGCCACCAGCTCGACCGGCTCTGCCGGCCCCGGGGTTGGGACCTGCGGCAGTGGCACCTGGACCTGGAGGCCCAGGACATTGAGGGACCTGGGCGCTGCGTCCTGGGGGTGCTTCGCGGCTCCGAGCTGGTGGCTGTGGCCAGCGGCTGGCTGATCCTCGATGAGCTGCAGATCCTGCTGGTGCTGGTGCACCCCGCTCAGCGGCGGATCGGCCTGGCCCGGATGGTGCTCAGCGAGCTGATGCGGGAGGGACAGGAGCGGGGTGCCAGCGGGGCCACCCTCGAGGTGGCGGCCAGCAACACGGCCGCACTTGGGCTCTATGGGTCGCTCGGATTCCGCAGCACCGGTCGTCGTCGCGGTTACTACCGCGATGGCCAGGACGCTCTGATCCAATGGTGCCAACTCCAGGGCACAACTGGATAGTTGTGTGCTTGCTGAGTGCAACACTCCAGACTGGCGTTCAAGAAGGTGCGGATTGCCGCCCTTTGTTGATGCGTAAGGCCGTACGAATTCGCTCTTGAACATGTGGCGATTGAGCCATCGCATCACTGTCGTGGCAAAGGATTCGGGCGATTCGAAGGCAGAATCACGCACACCCTCTCAACCCTGATAGGTTGGTGGGACTTGCACAGGCACCGCAGATGTTCGAGCGGTTTACCGAGAAGGCCATCAAGGTGATCATGCTCGCCCAGGAAGAGGCCCGAAGGCTGGGTCACAACTTTGTGGGCACCGAGCAGATCCTGCTGGGCCTGATCGGTGAGGGCACCGGCGTGGCCGCCAAGGTGCTCAAGTCGATGGGGGTCAACCTCAAGGACGCCCGGGTCGAGGTGGAGAAGATCATCGGCCGCGGTTCCGGCTTCGTGGCTGTTGAAATCCCGTTCACACCCCGCGCCAAGCGCGTGCTGGAGCTCTCCCTCGAAGAGGCTCGCCAGCTTGGGCACAACTACATCGGTACCGAGCACCTGCTGCTTGGCCTGATCCGGGAGGGTGAGGGCGTCGCCGCCCGTGTGCTGGAGAACCTCGGGGTGGACCTGGCCAAGGTGCGCACCCAGGTGATCCGCATGCTGGGCGAAACCGCCGAAGTCACCGCAGGCGGTGGCGACAGCAAGGGTTCCACCAAGACCCCCACCCTCGACGAATTCGGCAGCAACCTCACCCAGCTGGCCGCCGAGGGCAAACTGGATCCCGTGGTGGGCCGCCACAACGAGATTGATCGGGTCGTGCAGATCCTCGGGCGCCGCACCAAGAACAATCCCGTTCTGATCGGTGAACCTGGCGTCGGCAAAACCGCCATCGCTGAGGGACTCGCCCAGCGCATCATCATCGGCGAAGTTCCCGACATCCTTGAAGACAAGCGGGTTCTCACCCTGGACATCGGTCTGCTGGTGGCCGGCACCAAGTACAGGGGCGAATTCGAGGAGCGCCTCAAGAAGATCATGGAAGAGATCCGGGGCGCGGGCAATGTGATCCTGGTGATCGACGAAGTCCACACCCTGATTGGTGCCGGTGCCGCCGAAGGTGCCATCGATGCCGCCAACATTCTCAAGCCAGCCCTGGCCCGCGGCGAACTCCAGTGCATCGGCGCCACCACCCTGGATGAATACCGCAAGCACATCGAGCGGGACGCGGCCCTGGAGCGCCGCTTCCAGCCAGTGATGGTTGGTGAGCCCTCCGTGGTCGACACCATCGAGATCCTGCGCGGCCTGCGCGAGCGCTACGAGCAGCACCATCGCCTGAAAATCAGCGATGAAGCTCTGGTGGCCGCCGCCACCCTCGGTGATCGCTACATCTCCGATCGGTTCCTGCCCGACAAAGCCATCGATCTGGTCGATGAAGCCGGCAGCCGCGTGCGGCTGATGAACTCCAAGCTGCCTCCGGCGGCCAAGGAGCTCGACAAGCAACTGCGTGCCATCCAGAAGCAGACGGAGGATTCCGTCCGCCAGCAAGACTTCGGCAAGGCCGGTGAACTGCGCGACAAGGAAGTGGAACTGCGCGATCAGATCCGCTCAATCCTCCAGGCTCGCCGCGACGAGGAGCCGGTGGCTTCAACCGCTGTCGAAGGATCCGCCGAAGCGACCGCCGAAGCTGAGGCCAGCACGGCCGCCGACAACGCCCTGGCTTCCTCCAGCGGCGAGCGCCATCCAGTGGTCACCGAAGAGGACATCGCCCAGATCGTTGCTTCCTGGACCGGCGTTCCCGTCCAGAAGCTCACCGAGAGCGAATCGGTGAAGCTGCTGAACATGGAGGAGACCCTGCACCAGCGGCTGATCGGCCAGGACGAAGCCGTCAAGGCCGTGTCAAAGGCCATCCGCCGCGCCCGGGTGGGTCTGAAGAACCCGAACCGCCCCATCGCCAGCTTCATCTTCTCCGGTCCCACCGGCGTGGGTAAAACGGAGCTCACCAAGGCCCTGGCCGCTTACTTCTTCGGCAGCGAGGAGGCAATGATCCGCCTCGACATGTCCGAGTTCATGGAGCGGCACACCGTCAGCAAGCTGATCGGCTCGCCTCCTGGCTATGTGGGCTTCAACGAAGGCGGACAGCTCACGGAAGCCGTGCGCCGTCGTCCCTACACCGTGGTGCTCTTCGATGAAATCGAGAAAGCCCATCCCGATGTGTTCAACCTGCTGCTGCAGCTGCTGGAAGACGGTCGCCTGACCGACTCCAAGGGCCGCACGGTGGACTTCAAGAACACCTTGATCATCATGACCTCGAACATCGGCTCGAAGGTGATCGAGAAAGGCGGCGGTGGTCTCGGCTTCGAATTCTCCGGGGCCGCGGTTGAGGAAACGCAGTACAATCGCATCCGCTCCCTGGTCAACGAGGAGCTCAAGCAGTACTTCCGTCCTGAGTTCCTCAACCGTCTCGATGAGATCATTGTCTTCAGGCAACTCAGCCGCGATGAGGTCAAGGAGATCGCCGAAATCATGCTGCGCGAGGTGTTCGGCCGCATGCAGGAGAAAGGCATTGGCCTCTCGGTCACCGAGGCCTTCAAAGAGCGTCTCGTTGAGGAGGGCTACAACCCCAGCTACGGCGCACGTCCTCTGCGCCGGGCTGTGATGCGCCTGCTCGAAGACTCCCTGGCGGAGGAATTCCTCTCCGGGCGTCTGAAGGACGGTGATTCTGCCCTTGTCGATGTCAACGACGAGAAACAGGTGGTGATCCGCCACCAGACAGTGGTCGCCGAACCGGAACTGGCCGGTGCCAGCGTCTGACGCCTCGATGGTGACAGCCATCAGTCAGCATGCGATCGCCCCCGCCCGACTGGTGCGGGGGCCTTCGGCATGGTCGGCCTCGCTCGACGCCCTGCCCTCCCTCTGCCGCCGCCCGCTGCTGCTGGGCCGCAGCCAGGCCACCGCACATCTGCGCGATCAGGCCTACTCCGATCTACTTCGGTTGGGCCTGGAGCCCCTGTCCGCCACCCTTCAGTTCGACTGCTGCGAGGACGACCTCCGGCGCCTGGCGGCAGAAGCCCAGACCGGCCGCTGCGACGGGGTGATCGCCATGGGAGGCGGCAAGGTGCTGGACGCAGGCAAGCTGCTGGCCCATCGCCTCGGTCTGGCCTGCATCACCGTGCCCACCAGCGCCGCCACCTGCGCCGGCTGGACCGCCCTGGCCAATCTCTATTCAGTCGAAGGGGCCTTCCGCTCCGATGTGGCGCTGGATCGCTGCCCCGACCTGCTGATCTTCGATCACAATCTGGTCCTGCAGGCTCCCACGCGCACCCTGGCCAGCGGGATCGCCGATGCCATTGCCAAGTGGTATGAGGCCTCGGTGAGCAGTGGCTCGAGCGGCGATGGTCTGGTGCAACAGGCGGTGCAGCAGGCCCGTGTCCTGCGCGATCAGTTGCTGCTGGAGGGTGAGGCAGCCATGGCCGAGCCCGGTGGCGAAGCCTGGGTACGGGTGGCGGAGGCCTCCGCGCTCACGGCCGGACTGATCGGCGGTCTCGGTGGCGCCCGCTGCCGCACCGTGGCTGCCCACGCGGTCCACAACGGTCTCACCCAGTTGTCCGCCTGTCATCACCTTCTTCACGGTGAAAAGGTGGGCTTCGGCGTTCTCACCCAGCTGCGTCTTGAAGAGTTGCTCGGTGGCCACCGCCTGGCCAGCCAGGCCCGCCGCCAGCTGATCCCCTTCTTCAGGGCCCTGGATCTGCCGGTGACCCTCGAGGGTCTCGGCCTCGCCGAGGCCAGCCTCAACGACCTCAACGCCGTCTGCGCCTTCGCTGTTCTTCCCGGCTCTGATCTGCACCATCTGCCCTTCCCCGTGAACGCCAACGACCTGCTGACCGCCATGGTGAGCACCACGGCGGAGTCGCACCCAGCTGAGAGTGCTCCAAGTGCTCCAGCCCCCTGCGCCGAGGCCAGCCTCTGCCCTGAGAGCAGCCCTTGAGCCGCTTCCCCCAGGCGGAGTGGTGCCAGGGTCCGGAGTTGATCGCCAGAGCCGCCAGTAATCTGCTCGACCCCCAGGGGCGTGATCTGGCTGGACGCGTGCAGTGGTGGGAACTACCGGGGTTCAGCGGTCGCTGGCCCGTGGCTGTGCTTGGAGAGGGCAAACCGCTGCTGCTCCTGCATGGCTTCGACAGCTCCCTGCTGGAGTTCCGCCGACTGGCGCCGCTGTTGGCACCCCGCTTTCGCCTCTACATTCCCGACCTCTACGGGTTCGGTTTCAGCCCCCGGCCCGCCGCTGGCCGTTACAACCCAAGCGGTGTGCTCGACCACCTCACGGCCGTGGTGGAGCAGATTGAGGCGACCTCAGCCCCAGGCTCTTCACCGCCGCTGGGCGTCATCGGCGCCTCCATGGGCGGATCTGTGGCGGTGGAGCTGGCCCGGCGCCTGCCCCTGCGGGGGAGCCGG
>NZ_JAGQBY010000012.1:0-31815 GCF_024345875.1 Synechococcus sp. EJ6-Ellesmere | reverse complement strand
ACCACAGTCCCGTATCGAGATGATGACGACGATCAAGCCTCGCGGCCCCTGATCCTTAACCCGCAGTACGCTCAATCACGGTGCTCAGTTCGGCACCCCGAGCGGACAACTTTCCTGATAGGTCCCGAGGAGCGGGCCCTCGATCTGGTGGCGGAGCACGACGATCTGCAGGAGGCGCTGTGGTTTCTCCTGCACTGGCCCGAACCGCGCCGTGCCGCGCGGCTGGTGCTGGCCACGCCGAAGCCGCTCAATGGCGACTGCTACGTGCTGCTGGCACCGCTGGCAGAGCTGCTGGAGAAGGATCACCCCCTGGCTGCCACCCGTTGCCTGCGGGCGATGATCGACTTCAGCCTGCGGGTGGGGCGCAGCAAGCGCTACCCCCACACCGCCCGCCATCTGCACACCTGCCACCTCCTTGCCCAAAGGATCGAGAGCTGGGGGGAACTCGCCGATCACCGCAGCTATGGGGCCCAGCTGCGGCGGGATCATGGCCGCAAGAACGGCTTCTGGAGCCTGGTGCCCAAGGGGGCTGTGCCGGAGCAGGCCCAGGGAAAGAGCGCACAAGCGGCTCCGATGGATCCAATGGCTGTTGCCCAAAGCGAGACCACAGGTGAGACGATTGGCGATGGCCCCGTGCAGACAGGCCTATGGTGATTTCCCGGAGTTGTCGTTGATCAGTCGTGTGACCAGACCGCGTACGAAGTTGCGGAACAGTGAATTGTCCTTGAACTGCTTGTAGAACTCCGTTTGATCGAGAAACAGTGGATTCACAGCTCGATTCAGCGCGGCATCTAGTTCTATGGCGGCTGTGTTCGGAGTGTTCGCCTTGGCATTGCGATACCGGTGGTCTTGGGCCACCTGGTCGTCTTCGCTGAGCTGCTCGGTATAGATCTGGCGGCATTGGTTCAGGATTGGCTGCAGCTCTTCGCGATCGCTGTTGCTGAGGAAGAGTCCCACGAACTCCTTCACCTGCTCCCAGGTGTGGATCCGCAGCTGATCGAGGCTATCGCGGAGATCGTGCAGTTTGTTGGGATCGGTTTCCTCGCTCAGCAGAGTGGTTTTGTAGTAACCGGCGAAGGCCGCTTCCACGGCGGCGGCTGACTGCCCGACACATCTCAGGCGAGACCGTCATGCGACAGCCGGCTGCTGCGCTTGCTGAGGGAGTGGCCTTGGAGGCAGCTCAATCCGCGTGAACCAGGGCTGCTGCTGGCGGCGTTGCACACCACGACTGGGGATGCCGCGTTGCCAGTGGGGATCCAGCTGATGGCGCAGGCCATCGAGGCTGACCGCATAACCCTGGAGGCTGCTCACCAGCACCGTGATCGCCACCACCAGCAGCAGGCGATCGAGGCGCCCGGGATCTCGCAGACCACTGCTCTCCAGCTGGAAGAGGCCTGATTTCTGGTCGCGGAACAGCTGCTCACAGCAGAAGCGCTTGGCATAGCTCCAGACCAGATCCAGCCTGGGATCTGCGTTGCTGACCAGGTACCAGGGTTCGTCGATGGCGATGCCACTGGGGTGGGCCAGGATCAGGTTGGCTTTTTGGGAACCATCGGCCCAGAGCTGAACGTTCCGGAACCCACGGCAGTGCCCACGGGGCAGGCGCAGCCGGCGCACCTGGCAGCCCATCGGAGCTGCGTCCCCTGGATCCAGGTGTCAGCCCGCAGCCGCATCACGTAGCGCCAGCGAGGACGGCCCTCGCACCAGCCGAGCAGAGCGATCGAAACCGAGGCGCTGACGCTGGCACTGGGATGCTCCAGCGTTCGCCACAGCAACGGAATGGCCCTGCCGTGGCACACCACGGAGAGCACCACCACGCAGCAGCGGTTCCAGAGCATCGTGGTGTCCAGTGGTTGTGCCAGATGCAAGGCCTGTCCTGGCTTTCCCCAGTGCTGCAGCGCCTAGATGATCAGCGAGCCGTACAGCGCCCCATCGTCAATCCGACTGTTGCTGAGCCAGCGCTGGCAGCGCCGCTGCCAGCTGGCCGCCAGGCAATGGCCCAGAGGCAACACGGTCTTCCAGCAGTCGAAACAGACGGTCTGGCTGAGCAGCAACCCGGCGACCATCTGTGCCAGCAGCACCAGATGACGCTGGTCGCCGAACGGGCTGTGTTGACGCAGGAGGCCGATCAGCTCAAAATGAAGCCGGGCGTGGGAAACCACAGGGTGTTGGTTTGGTCTGACAACCCCAACGTCTCATGGCTCCCCGCCCACCCAATGACCTGAGACTCGTTCTGACGCAACGCTTCTTGGACTTATGTCGGGCAGCCAGGGCCTGGCCTGCCGCTGCCCGCAGGGCCGCTTCCTGCTCCTTGATTTCGGCGGCATCGAGCCTGGTCTTGGCTTCCAGCACCTTGGTTTTGGTGGGCTCCAGCGCCGCATCCAGCCGCCGCAGGACCGCCATCGGCAGGATCACATCCGGATACTTGCCCCGCCGGAACAGATCGCGCAGCACGTCGTCGGCGATGCCCCACAGGAACGACACCATCCGGTTGTGGGTGGCCTGGTCCATCCGGTCGTTGGCTTGCCAATGGCGATCACAGTAGGGAGAGCTCACTACGTAACGCCCATCCAGCGCTTCTGCCCAGCACGTCCGGCGGTGAGCGGCGGGCTGCAGGGGCTGCTGCCGATCGAGGGACTGGTGGGCCTCGAAGCCCTGCGGGGCCGCCTCGAGAATGCCCTCGCCCATCCCAACTGCGCCGGCAGAGTGCCCCCGGCCTGCGCCGCTCAGCTCTCGACCAGCTGGCCGCCCTCGAGGGTGACGATCCGATCGGCGATGTCGAGGATCTTGTTGTCGTGGGTGACCATCACGATCGCGGCGCCGTTGTCGTCCGCCAGCTGGCGGAACAGGTCGACCACGTCGCGGCCGGAGGTCTTGTCCAGGGCGGCGGTGGGTTCATCGGCCAGCAGCAAGCGGGGGCTGGGGGCCAGGGCCCGGGCGATCGCCACCCGCTGCTTCTGGCCGCCGGACAGCTTCTCTGGGAAGTAGTGCCGCCGCTCCGCCAGCCCCACGTGGCCGAGCATGGTGGTGGCGCAGTCATCCATCGCTGCCCGGCCCCGACCCAGCCAGGTGGGCGTGACCTCCAGGCCGAAGCGCACGTTCTCCAGGGCCGTCAGGTAAGGCAGCAGATTGTGGGCCTGGAAGATGAAGCCCGCCTGGCGCCGCAGCCGGGTGAGGGCGTCGTTGTCGGCATGGAGCAGCTCCTCCCCCAGCACCCTGAGGCTGCCGCTCTGGGCGGCCCGCAGGCCGCCGAGCATCGTCAGCAGGGTGGTCTTGCCGGAGCCGGAGGGCCCCGTCAGGATGATGATCTCGCCGGCGTGCACCGTCAGGTTGATGTCAGTGAGCACCTGCTTGGCGGTCTCACCCTCACCGAACCAGTGGTCGAGATGCTGGAGCTCGATGGGCCGCTCGCGCCCGGCTGCAGCGTCCAGCGGCGTCATCAGAAGATGTCGGCGGGATCGAGGCGCCGCAGCTTGCCGGTGGCCAGCCAGCCCGAACCGGCCGACATCACCAGGGTCAGGCTGAACACCGCCAGAGCCCGCTGGAGGGTCATGGCGATCAGCAGCGAGGTGGAGCGGGCCAGCAGCGCATAGAGGCCCATGGACAGCAGCAGGCTGGGCAGGAAGGCCAGGGCGGCCAGCAGCAGCGATTCCTGCACGATGATGCCAACGACGAAGCCATCGCTGTAGCCCATCGCCTTCATCGTGGCGTACTCCGGCAGATGGTCACTGACGTCGGAATAGAGGATCTGATACACGATGATCGCGCCGACCACCAGGCCCACCAGCACCCCAAGGTTGAAGATCAGCCCGAAGGAGGTGTTGTTGCGCCAGTGGTCCACCTCCACGTCCTCCAGCTCCTTGAGGGTGAGCACCTTCACCGACGGATCCAGAAAGCTGTTCAAGGTGGCTTGCACCTGCAGCGGGCTGACGCCCGCTTCCAGCTGGATCACACCGAGCTGGATGTCGTCACTGGTCTGATCGGGGAACCAGGTCTTGAAGTTGCTGGCAGAGGTCAGCAGGTTGATGTCGGCGGCAAAGGTGAGCCCCATCGTGAACAGCCCATTCACCACGGCCCGCTGACCGCGCAGCTCGGTGTCGTAGTACCCGTCCCGGGCCACCACCTGGCCCACGGGACCCGCCGCCTTCTTCGAGAGGGTGTCGAAAAAGAGGCCATCGGGCCGTAGCAGCTTGCCCGGATCGGTCGTCACCTCGGGGATGCGCAAAGCCGGATTCTCCGCTGATAGCCCGAAGATCAGCGCCTGTTTTTTCTCGCGGCTGTCGCGGTTGAGCCAGTCGGTCTTGCCGATGTAGAGGGGCGTCACCGCCTTCACGCCCTGCACCCCCCGGGCCTGGATCAGGCGGCTGCGGGGCAGGTTGAGCGGTTCGCCCAGGTTGGTGTATCGCCGGCTCACCATCACCAGCTCGCCGTTGAGCCTCTCCAGGGGACGCTTCTGGCTGGCATAGAGCCCACTGGCCAGACCCAGCTGGAAAAACACCAGCACGTTGGCGAAACTCACCCCAGCGATGGCGGCGAGCAGCCGCATCGGTCGATGGCTGGTCTGCCGCCAGGCCATGGGGGTGCGGCGCAGGGCGGTCAGCGGGTTCATGGCTGCTGGCGGCCCAGGACGCGCTCCCGGGCCACCTCCTGGCTGGCCTTCTGGGCGGTGTTCAGGGGGGCGAACAGCACGTTCACCTGCAGGTAGTTGAGGTGGCTGGCCACCGCCGACTCCTCCGGGTTCAGGCCGATCTTCACCTCCAGCACCCGCCGGTCCAGGTTCTCGCCGGCCTGGCCGCTGAACACGGTCTGGCGGCTGACTTCGCGGGCGATCTCCACCACCGTCCCCTGCACGCTGCGCCCCTTGAAGCCGTCGGCGCTGAGGCTGACCGTCTGGCCCAGGGTGATCGGCGGGCGATCGCTCTGATACACCTCGGCGATCACGCCCATGCGGCTGCTGTCGCCCATCTCCAGCAGGCCGTCTTCACCGACCTTGTCGCCCGGGTGGGCATGCACCTGGAACACAGTGCCGGAGAAGGGGGCCAGCACCGTGGCCTTGGCCCGCTCGACCTTGTCCTTCTCCAGCGACGCCTGGCTCTCCCGCAGCTCTGCGGCCAGGGTGCCCTTGGTGGTGATCGCCTCGGCCAGCTGGGCCTTGGCACTGTTTTCGTTGGCCTGCAGCTTCTCGACCCGGTTGGCCGTGGTTGCCCCGGCGGTGAACAGCTGCTCGGCCCGCCGTGCCTCGGCGCTGGCCTGGCCCAGGTCGGCCCTGTAACGGGCGATGACGCTGTCCTGGGCGGCCAGCTTGCTCTGGGCCACCCGTATCGCCGCCTCGGATTTGGACACGCTGCTCTCGAGCGTGTCGAGGCTTTCGAGCACCGCCAGAGGCTGACCCTTGCGCACCTCCTGGCCCTCCTTCACCAGGATGTCGCGCACCCGGTCGTTGGTCAGGGAACTGGGCACCGTCACCTGGCTGATGCCGCCCAAGGGCTCGATCCGGCCCAAGGCGGACACCTGCCGCGGCAGCAGCGGCACAGCCCGCTGGGCCTCAGCCTGTTTCCGTTCGCGCTTCTGCCACAGGCGACTGCCCAGCCCGGCCAGCACCACCAGGGCCAGCAGGGCAGCAATCAGGGGCCAGGGTCCTCTGCCGCCCTGGCGACTGGTGGGCTTGGTCATCGCAGGATGGCTCCTCGCCTCAGCTGGTTATAAGGCGCTGCCGTGGTCCTGCCCATCGCTGCGGTTCAGCTATCGAAAGGATCCATCCTGCTGGATCCGCTGCTGCCAACGCTGCGCTCGCCGCTCGGGGGCCTGGGCGCGATCCTGCCGGGCACGGTGCTGTTCTGCGGCCTGGGCGCCTTGCCGGTGATCTGGCCCGCTTCGGTGAGGTGTTTCAGGCCAAACTGACCTCATCATCTGGGTCCTACGCATCCTGGGCCTGGCCGCCACGGTCGGGCCGCCACGGTCGGGCCGCCACGGTCGGGCCGATCGGCGAACACGCCCCTGGTGCTGCCAACCACAGATCAAAAAACAACGGCGCCACGGTGCTGACGCTCGCCTCGAAGACCACTCGACGCCGAAACGCGTGGCATCAGAACGTCGGCAAGGAATCGATCAGCAGACTGCTTGGAATCCCAGATCGTCACGATCAGAACGCCATCATCGGATTGACCGGCAAAATGATGCAGTTGCCCTGCAGGCAGGCCCTCACTGGGATGAACTGCGGCAATCTCGTCCTTGTACTCCTGCTCGGTGGCGCCAGGGAAGAAGTCAGACAGGATGTAGGTCATCAAACTCCAATTATTACTTGTATCGTCTTGCCTCTGGCTTGATCTGTCAAGCCACCTGGTGCTTCTCCGGCTTCCGTTTACATCGGCCGGCAAAAGCTTCCTGTTGGCAGCCTTGCCCTGATTGACGCCTAACAAGAGGGCCTTGCTCACGGCGACCTGTTCTGGCAGGCCAGGCCTGTGCCTCGAGAACAGCTTGATCTGAATCTGAGCCTTGGGGCGGCTTCGGGCGTTCTCCTACAGCAACGACCCCTGATGGTCCACCGGCTCCAGCCGCGCCGGCTCGACCCGCTCCTCCGCTTCGCTGGCCTCCACGTCCAGAACCTGCTCGATCACCCGGTCGGTGAGTGCATCGAAGTAGGCCGAGAGGGTCTGCTGCAGTTCCAGGAATTCCGGCCAGAGCGTCTCGTTCACGAACGGGCGGTTCAGCCGCGCCATCACCGTGGTGCGCCGCTGGCCGCGATACCGATAGGGCTGGATGCCGTAGCGCCGCATCAGGGCCACGAACAGGTGCCGCGACCACTGGTCGGCGAGGGAGAAGCGGAACTCCACCGGTGGCTCCTCGGCCGCCAGTTCCCGCAGGCGGGCCTGGATGCGTTCGCGGGCCCGCTCGGCCGCCACCCGTTCTCCGTCAGTGGCAGGCCTGGCGAACAGGGCCTCGATCCGCCGCAGCTTCTCCACCAGCTGCTCCTCCGGTCCCGCCGGTGGCGCGCTCACGGTTCGTGGACCTGACGCAAAGCCCCGGGTGGAGCCCTGGGCGGTGGATCGCTCACGGCGGGCGATAAGGCTTGAGTCCTAGATTCAGCTCAGCAACCGTAGACGCTCTGAGATGCGTCAAGCCCGGCTGAGTTCGCCTTCGCGCGCAGTGATCTCGAGCTGGAGATCACTGCGGGTTGGCGATGATCTGCACCTCCGAGCGGCGGGTCGCCCCTACAGCCCCTTCCGGTCCAGAGCCTCGGCCAGCCTTGTCACCGCTGAAGCCAGCTGGGCCTGGGTGTCGGGGGGTGCCACCCCCGCCTCTTGGCGTTTGGTGGCCTCGATGCCCTTCACGATCAGGAAGCCCACGAAGGCGATCACGAGAAAGTTGATCAGCGCCACGATCCCGGCGCCTGCCGGCCAGGCGTTGATGGAGTCCACCTGGGCAGCTTTGAGCGCGGGCTCCAGCAGGCTGGTCATCACCTGACTCACCACCGCCTCGACCACCTTGCCAAAGGCGGCGGCCATCACCACCGCCACCGCAAGGTCAACCACATTGCCCTTGTTGATGAAGGCCTTGAAATCGGCAAGGAAGCTGGAGCGACGCGAGGCCATAGCCGAAAATCATTTTTGAATCGCGATAGCTTACCTGTCAGGAGAATGGGCAACCCAACCCTCCGTGCCCCATCGACGGCGATGGCCTGTAGACCGATCGCACCCATCTGAGCGGGATACAGATTTGCGGCGTGCATCTCAGCGATGGACCCATCGCTGAGTGGGGACTCGGCCAGGCTCGCCGGTACCCCCGCGAGGATCTCCATCACCCATGGCCGAGGTTCCGGTCCAGCCCGCCCGCATCCGCCCCGCCCCTTGGTGGACCCGGGCCTTTCATGCCTTCAACCTGCTGGTGCTGCTGGTGATGGCCGGCAGCGGCCTGCAGATCTACAACGCCAATCCGGTCTTCGGGGGGAGGGGGGGCGCCACCGTGCCGGAGCTGTTCACCCTCGGCGGCTGGCCAGTCACCGGCTGGTGTACGCCCTGATGCTGATCCTGCTGGGCTTCAGCCTGATCACCGGCCTGGCGATGTACAAGCCGGCCCAGTTCTGGTGGCTCTCGGGGCTGTTCTCCTTCGGTGAGGCCTTTGGTGTCACCGCCTGGTAAACCCTGCGGGTGTGCCATTTCGCCACGATCCCCGCCATCGCTCTGCTGCTGATCGCCCACGTGCTGCTCTTGTGGCGGGTCGGTGGGATGCGCCTGCTGCGCGCGATGGTTCCCTGAGCTTGGCGATGACCAGTCCCCTCGATCCCGTTTCTCCGCTCAGCCGTCGACGGCTGCTGGGCCTGGGGGCGTCGGCTGGCTCCAGCCTGCTGCTCGGGGGCTGCGCCCTCAATGGCCTCAGCGAGCAGGTGGGGCAGATCAGCGAGCCCCTCAACCAGCGCCTCGAAGTTCTGCTGCAGGGCCGTGGCCCGGTGCCGGAATTTCGGCCCGATCAGGTGGATCCTGAGGCGCTGCTGATCAACAGCTTCAACGGCACGCCCCGCCTGGATCCCGGCAGCTACCGGCTGCGGGTGGAGGGCCTGGTGAGCCGGCCGCTCCAACTCGATCTGGCGGCCCTGGCCGCCCTGCCCCAACACAACATCACCATGCGCCATGTCTGCGTGGAGGGCTGGGCGGCGATCGTGGTCTGGTCGGGCGTACGCCTGGCCGATGTGCTCCACCTGGCGGGGATCTCACCCCTGGGTGGCTACGTGGAGATCGAGTCGGCCGATCAATATTTCGAGAGCTGGGACCTGCCCTCGGCCTTCCACCCGCAGACGCTCCTGGCCACCCCGATCAAGCTGGGCTACAAGCTCAGCAAGTGGGTGACGCGCCTGCGGGTGGTCTCCAGCCTTGGCGTGCGTCGCGGCACCTGGGAAGACCAGGGCTACCTATGGTTCGCGGGCCCGTGAGCCCCGCCGTCCTGGCCGTGGATCCTTCCGCCTGGCTGGAGCCGCTGCTGCCGGCCCTGCGCTCCCCCGCCGGGGCTATGGCGTTTGTGCCTCTCTATGCCCTCTGGGTGACGCTGCTGCTGCCGGGGGTCTGGGCCTCGATGCTGGCCGGGGCGCTCTACGGCACCGTCTGGGCCAGCGTGATTGTGTTTCTGGGGGCGTCGCTGGGGGCGATTGTCACCTTCCTGCTGGGCCGCCACTGGCTGCGGGGCTGGACCCGCCGCCGGCTGCAGGCTGCCCCGAAGCTGCTGGCGATCGAGCGGGCCGTGAGCCAGGAGGGACTGAAGCTGGTGCTGCTCACCCGCCTCTCGCCGGCCTTCCCCTTCAGCCTGCTCAACCTGGCCTATGGCCTCAGTGAGGTGAGCCTGCGCGACTACCTGATCGGGCTGCTCGCGATCCTGCCGGGCACGGTGCTGTTCTGCGCCCTGGGTGATCTGGCCGGTGATGTGGCCCGCTTCGGGGAGGTGCTCCACGGTGAGGCGGATGCCGGCACCTGGGTGCTGCGGATCCTGGGGCTGGTCGCCACTGCGGGCACGATCTGGGTGGCGGGACGGGCGGTGAGGCGCGCCCTTGGGTAGGGATTGACGCATCCGCCCCCTATCGAGCCCAGCGTCGCGGAGCTGCCTGTAATCGATCGTGCTTGAGTGCGCCGCCCTGTTCATCTCCGAGCTCCATCTCGTCTCCAACCAGTGCGAGGCCCGGGAACTCAGTGCCTTCTTCAAGCTCATCCGCCCTCAGTTGCTCGACCTGGTGGGGGATGTCATCGATCTGCGGGCGACCCGCCTCAACGCAGGCATGAGCGAGCGCTTCTGGCGTGAGGCCAGTTCGGCATAGTTCGCTCGGCCGCATTCGGACTGGATCAGTCGGAACATGCCCTGATCGGTCGGAGGCAGGATCATGGCAAGCGCCAACTGTGGACGTGTCTGTGTCTGAGGCGACAGGGAAGAGTCGCATGTAGGCCCATGGGAGGTGGTCTGGACTTCAATCCCATGGACATAACCCTGGCCTAATCAAGCTTTAACGACAGCGCAGGGGCTGTTGCCGGAGGGTGATGACCCTCAACCGTCCAAAATCTCCGTGCCGGCCACCAAAGCGATCAAGTCCCTCTTCTCCTTCCTGGAAGAGGGAGTCTCGTCCCGCCGCTCCTTTTTCTCGGGTTCGTTGGGATTCGAAGATCGCTTCGGCCGCGGCCGCGGCAAGCCCCCGGCACCGGCCAATCCCCTGCTGGCCAGCATCGACCTTTCGCCGACGCCTCCCGCCCCCGGCGCCGCCCCAACCGAGCAGTTCCAGACGGAGATCTCCGCTTACGTGAACGTACGCGGCAAGCTTTTCATCCTCTCCTCCGGCGGTGGTAGCACCCTGCAGGTGACCGATGCCACCGATCCCTCTGCCCCGAAAGCGCCGCAGCGGGTCACCTTCGGTTCCTACATCAGCCAGTCGGTGGCCACTCACGACGATCTGGTGGCCGTTGCCCTCTCCCCCAGCGACTACGGCATCAACGCCGGCAAGGGGCTGGTGCGTTTCTATCGGATTGACAAGTCCGGCAGCCTCACCCTGTTGAAGGACGTGAAGGTAGGTTATCTGCCCGACGGTATCGCCTTCAGTGACGATGGCAAGAAGCTGGTGATCGCCAACGAGGGCGAGCCGATTGCGAACTACGCGATCGATCGCCCCGGCAGCATCGGCATCATCGACATCAAGGGCAAGGAAGGCAAGGAGAAGTTCACCTACACCGACCTTGGCTTTGCCGGGCTCACCCTGCCGGATGGGATCCGCATCTCCGGGCCGGCAGGAACCACCCAGGCCACGGACATCGAGCCGGAGTACGTCTCGATCCTGGGGAACTATGCCTACGTGACCCTTCAGGAGAACAACGGCGTCGCCAAGGTCAACCTCAAGACCAATTCGATCGAGAGGATCTTTGCCCTCGGTAGCGTTGACTTCAGCACCCAGCTCGTCGACATCACCGACCGGGACGGCCCCAGCAACACGCCCCTGATCAAGCCCACCCTGGGCAACAACGTGGCGGGTCTGCGGATGCCGGATGGGGTGGCCGCCTTCAGCACCAAAGGCAAGGACTACTTCATCACCGCCAACGAGGGCGATGGTCGCGAATACGGCACCTACCTCGATGAAACCCGGCGCCTGGGTCGACTCAAGACCCTCAGTGAAGACACCACCGCCCCCTTCACCGCCTTCGGCAGCCGCAGCGTCAGCATCTTCGATGCCAACAGCGGTGCCCTCGTCTGGGACAGCGGGAACACCCTGCAGACCATCGCCATCGCCGCCGGCGTCTACGACGACACCCGCAGCGATGACAAGGGCGTTGAACCTGAAGGGGTGGTGGTCAAGAAGCTGAACGGCCGTACCTACGCGATCGTCAGTGCCGAACGGGGCACCAGCAGCCTGCTGGCGGTGTTCGACATCACCCAGCCTGCCCAAGCCAGCTTCGTCACCAGCACCGTGCTGGCGGGCAGCGTCTCACCCGAGGGCCTGCTGGTGATCGACGCCAAGGACAGCCCCACCAAGCGCGATCTGCTGGTGGTGTCCAACGAGGTGTCGAACACCCTGAATATCCTGGATCTCGGCGCGCTGATCGCCACTCCGCCCGTGGCAGGAGCCGGCACGTTCACCGCCACCCAGCTCAAGGATGTGGAAGGTGGTGACACGCTTCAGATCAGCAGTCTGATCACTGTTGGTGAGTTCACCAATGGCCTCACGGCCGGCGGCCCTGTGTATGTCCCCACGGGTATCTTCGATGGACAGGGTGCCTTCGATAATGGCGATGGCACCTTCACCCTGTTGGTGAACAGCGAGGTCTCCGCCAGCCGTGGTTACCAGTACCTGCTGGATGTGATGACCCCGGGCGGCAGTGGTTTCGAGCAGAAGATCGTTGATGGGGCCCGCATCAACCGGCTAATCGTCGACAAGGACGTCGACGACGATGCCAGCAACGGCTTCCAGGCGGCTGTGATCGGCGGTGGCCTCGCCTACGACAAGGTGGTGACCAATGACGCCATACCAGGTTTCGATCGCTTCTGTTCCGCCAACCTGATGGAGGCGAACACCTTCGGATCTGGCCTCGGCTTCGTGGATCGCACCTTCCTGGTGGGGGAGGAGACCTCTGCCAACGGAGGTGGCATCTTCTACGCCCTCGATGTGGCTGGCCGCACCCTCTACCAGGTGGCCGGCGTTGGCAAGGGGGCCTGGGAATCCGCCACCCTGGTGGACTCCGGCAACCCCGGAACCGTGGCCATGCTGCTCTTCGATGACGGCTCGGCAGCTCCGGATCAGGGCTCTCCCCTTTATCTGTGGGTAGGCGCCAAGGAGGAAGGCAGTTCAGATTTCCTGCGCCGCAACGGCCTGGCCGCGGATCAGGGTTCCCTCTACGTGTGGAAGACCGATGGGGTGGCCAACACCCCTGCGGGCCTGGACACCGTGGCCTTGGGTGCACCCGTGGCCGGGTACTGGGTACTCGTTGGCAGTGGCATGGACGTGGCCGCCGGCACCGGCTACTTCGCCACGGCCGACAGCCAGCGCACCTACGCCCTGGACACCCTCGGCGCCATGCAGTTCCTGCGCATCGAGGATGGGGACGTCAATCCCCTCGATGGCTCCCAGGCGGCCTTCAACACCACCGGGGGCACCTACAGCGCGGGCATCCTCAGTGGCGATTACTACGGCACCACTTACACCATCGACTTCAACGGCGCCTTCGATGGCAGCGGCCAGCTGCTCACCGGTGCCGGCAATGCCTTCACCGATCTGCGGGTGATCTCCGATGCCGATCGGCTCGGCGCCGATGCCATCACCGGGGTGCGCAGCCCCGACAACATCGCCTGGGGAAGCGATGGCTTCCTGTATGTCCAAGAGGACAAGTCCACCCGCGATGGCACGGCAGCCGGCCAGTTCGGCCCCCAGGAGGCTTCCATCTGGAAGCTCGATCCCAATGCGATCGATCCGATCGCCGGAGCCGCCGCCGAACGCTGGCTCCAGGTGGACCGCACGGCGGTACCGGCGGCCTACGGCCAGAGCGATGGCAACCCCAGCCAGGTGGGCAACTGGGAAACCTCGGGCATCATCGAGGTCTCCGGGATCTTCGGAGCCGCCCCCGGCAGTGTGTTCCTCTCCACGGTGCAGGCCCACAGCCTCATCAACGGGAACATCGTGGGCAACCCCTATCTGGCCGAGGGGGGCCAGCTGAATCTGATCCAGCAGACCCCGCCGTTGATCTGATCCCTCCTGTTCAGGGCGGCCCCAGCCATCCGGCCCCTCCTTCGAGGGGCCGGATGGCTGGGGCCAATCCCGCAGACCGGCGATCAACACGAACCAGGCGAGTCGCAGCCTCGCGCCGATCCCCTCCCGCCCGGCCAGCTCGGTGTACTTGGCGCGGCCGCATTCGGTCTTGATCAGCCGAAACACGGGGGGTTCGGCCGTTCTCTCGTGCAGATCTGGCGATGCCATGTCACGGGAGAGAGTTGACCGCCAGCCTAGGCAGGGTCGCCGCCGTCGCCCCCGCTCCCCTTACCCTCAAGCAGCCCCTCCCCCACCCAGTACCAGTTCCTCCTTCGCCGAGGCTCCCGCCGCCCGCACCGCCTGAATCCAGATTGTCACCATGCCGGTGATCCGCTGGCCGATGAACGGGGCCAGGAACAGCACTACAGGTTTCAGCTCCATGGCCTCTCCCATCACTCAGGGGTAGCCGATGTGTCCTGTATCAGGCCAGGCACAGTTTCGTTCGGCCGCACGTCGTCTTGATCCAGCGGTGCATGGAGGGTGAGGTGTGTAGTGATTGCATCGGGCCTGCTCTTGAGTCCTGGCAGCAACAATCGCCTGCGCCAAGATGGAGTCCATTCCCCTCGCTCCCCAAGTCCCTCTTGCTCCCAGGATCCTCAGGTTGTTATGCAGCCCTTGGTGCAGCGGTTGCTCTCTCGCCCCTGATGCTGCATCCGGGAGCGGTGGCCTCTCCAGCGATCGGGCCCGCCCCGGTGCTCGCCACCAGCTTTCAGGCCCGCTGCGCTGGCAGCCCCTGCACCATCGTTTTGGATGAGCGCGGGATCGCCGGGCCGGCTGGCTTCATCCCGGCCGCAAGCATTAGCAGCTGGGTCACCAATGGCGCAGGGGGCGACCCTCCGGGCCTGGGGGAAGTGGTCAGCGCCAGCACCATGAACACGATGAAATCGGCGGCGGCTTTTGTGGTACCGGTTTACGTCAGCGCACCGCTGGGTCTGCTCGGTGGGCTGCTGCGCGGGGCTGGCTCCAAACTGGATGGGGAGGATGGACCACGCCGCTTCCTGGTGGTGGGCCAGGGCCGTGACGGGCGGACCATCGAGCACCAGTTCGAGTTCGTGAACCAGAAGCCGGCCCGCCAGGTGCGCATCGCCCTGGCGATGGTCACTGGACTGGCGATGGGGGAGACCCGCTCGTCGGTGCCTGAACCGCTTCCCCCCCAGGGGAACGCCCTCGCCTCCAGCGGCAGCGGCGACTGGCAGGCCTACCTGCAGGAGCATGGCCTGGTGGAGTGGGCCGCCAGCAACCCGCAGTTGGCGGAGGCGTTGCGGCAACGGCTGTCCCAGGCACCTTGAATTCCACGTCGGACTGGGACTTGCCAGCAGGGTGATCTCCACCCCATGCGCACGCGTCCATGCATCGCAGCTTTGAGTCCCTTCTGCTTCCGCTGGGTGACTCTGTTGTTGCCGGCGTAGGGACTTCAAGCTGGCCGACGCCCTTTACGGCACCTGTCTGTGCACCCCGTGGCTTCGATCTGGATGGCTGGCGGAGGTGGTTCCAGTGGCGTCGGCTCGCTCTAGGACCAGTCGCGGATTGCGGCGATCCCGACGAACCAGGCCAGCCGCAGCTTGGCTGCCACCCCAGGGCGGGAAGCGAGTTCGGCGTATTTGGCGCGGCCACACTCTGATTTGATCCAGCGGTGAATCGCCGGTTCGGTGACGGGAGCGCTCATGGGGACATTCGACTTGTGAATAGTGCCTGCTCTTTGATGACGTCTGGCTTCTGGACCACTCTGGCGTGCGCCACCTCTGCTCTGGGCAGCCCCCGGGCAGTTCCGGCAGGATGCGGCCACCTGCCTGCGGCTGGAATCAGCCCCGACTCCTGGTGCGCCTCCGCTCAGCTGCCCTCGTCGTTCTGCTGGCGCCAGCACCGGCCCTGGCTACCCCCTACGCGGCCCTCTGCGGCGAGGGGCCGTGCACGATCCGCCTCGATGCCAGCGGGATCGAAGGGCCTTCGGGGTTCATCCCGGCCGGCCGTATTGCCCAGTGGTTCAACGACAGCGAGCAGCGTCGCGGCAACGGGGTCGGGAATGCGGTTGCAGGCGCCGGCAACCTGTTGATGACGTCCGCGGCCTACGCGGCACCGTTGGCCCTGGGCTCCACCTATGTGGCGGCCCCGGTGGGACTGGTCAGCGGCCTGGTCCGCGGGATGTTCTCCGGCTTCCGATCGGGCAACAGTGCTGACCTGAGTTTCAACGTCGTCGGTTATGACACCAGCGGGCAGAAGATCACCCATCAGTTCCGCTTCGTGAACCCGAAGCCGGCTGGCCGCCTGCGGGCTGCGTTGCCTTTGGTCAGTGGGCTGGCGATGGGGCAGACCCGGTCACTCGATGCTCTGCGCCTGGCTGACACCACTGCGGGGACCCATTCCCTGCTGCCTGACCGGCTCGATGCCATCGACCCGGCTGCCGCTCCGTTCCCCGATCCCTCCTCAGTTTCAGCCCCTGCGCCTGCCAAGGCCACTGCAGGTGGATGGGAGCGTTATCTCCAGGACCGGGGCCTGGTGGATTGGGCGGTTGCGAATCCCCACCTGGCCGATCAGCTCCGGCAGAAGGCGTTCCCCTCCCCAGCGCTACGGCCCAATGGCCATCAAAGCCCGTAACCCCGCTTCATCCAGAACCGGCACCCCCAGGCCTTCGGCCTTTGCCAGCTTGCTTCCGGCTTCGGCGCCGGCCACCACGTAGCTGGTCTTCTTGCTCACTGAGCCGCTCACCTTGCCGCCGGCGGCCTCGATCAGGGCCTGGGCCTGGCTGCGACTGAGGCTGGGCAGGGTGCCGGTGAGCACGAACGTCTGGCCGCTCAGGTGCCCGGCCCCGCCAGGGCCGCCGCCCTCTCCCTCGACTCCTTGCTCCCCCTCGGCGGCTGCCAGGGGAATCCCCAGCGCCTGCAGCTCGGCCAGCAGCGCGCCGTTGGCCGCTGTGGCGAACCACTGGCGCAGGGATTCGGCGATCTCCCCGCCGATGCCGAACACCGCCGTGATCACCTCCGGCTGCTCCGCCGCGGCCATGCCCAGGGTTTCAGCCGAAGGGAAGGCCCGCGCCAGTGCCTTGGCGTTCACAGCTCCCACGTGGTGGATGCCCAGGCCATAGAGCTGCCGGTGCCAGGGTTGCTGCTTCGAGGTCTCCAGGGCGGCCACCAGGTTGGTCGCCGAGGTCTCCCCCATCCGCTCCAGGCTGGCTAACAGGGCCGCATCGAGGCGGTACAGATCGGCGATCGAGCGCACCAGGCCCCGGTCCACCAGCTGCTCCACCAGCTTGGCCCCCAGTCCATCCACATCCATGGCTCCCTTGCTCACCCAGTGACGCAGGGCGCCGCGCAGGATCGCCGGGCAGCTGCTGTTGACGCAGCGGGTGGCCGCTTCACCCTCCTCGCGCACCAGCGCCGAGCCGCATTCCGGGCAGCTGCTGGGCAGTTGCAGCGGCGCGGCTCCCGGCGGCCGCAGTTCGGCCAGCACCCGCACCACTTCGGGGATGATCTCGCCGGCCTTGCGCACCACGATCGTGTCGCCGGCGTGCAGGTCCAGCTCGGCCAGGCGGTCGGCGTTGTGGAGGGTGGCCCGGCTGACGCTGGTGCCGGCCAGGGGCACCGGCTCGAACTCGGCCACTGGGGTGATCACTCCCGTGCGGCCCACCTGGGCCACGAGGCGCAGCAGCTTGCTGGGGGCCTCCTCAGCGGGGTACTTGAGGGCGATCGCCCAGCGCGGCGCCTTCTGGGTGAAGCCGGCATCGGCCTGCAGACGCAGGTCGTCGAGTTTCACCACCACGCCGTCGGTGGCGTAATCGAGGGACTTGCGCTGCTCCTCCCACTGGACGAAGAACCCCTCCACCGCCGCCAGTGAAGGCAGCAGCTCGGCGTTGGGGTTGACGCGGAAGCCGGCCGCCTGCAGCCACTGCAGGCTCGCCCACTGGCTCGTCGGGCGGGCGGGATCCCCTTCGCCGGGCTGCCAGCCGTCCGGCAGATGCAGGGTGTAAGCGAAGAAATCGAGCCGCCGCGCCGCCACCACCTTCGGATCGAGCTGGCGCAGGGTGCCGGCGCAGGCGTTGCGGGGATTGGCGAACAGGGCTTCCTGCCGCGCCGCCCGCTCGGCGTTGATCGCGGCGAAGGTGGCGTCGGGGATCAGGGCCTCGCCACGCACCTCTGTCCATGCCGGCGGGTTGTTGATCTGAAGGCGCAGCGGCACACTCTGGATCGTGCGCACGTTGGCGGTGATCTCCTCGCCCCGCTCGCTATCGCCGCGGGTAGCCGCCCTCACCAGCACACCGTGCTGGTAGCTCAGGGCGAGGGCGTTGCCGTCGATCTTGAGCTCTCCCACCATCGCCAGCGGAGGCAGGGGCGCCCCAGGCTCGGGCGTGCGGTCGAGCACCTTGAGCAGCCGGGCGTACCAGGCCTCGAGCTCCTCCAGGGAGAACGCGTTGTCGAGGCTGAGCAGGCCGATGCGGTGCTCCACGCTGGTGAAGCCCTCCGCCGGTTCACCCCCCACCCGCCGGGTGGGGCTGTCGGGCCTGATCAGCTCGGGAAAGCTGCTCTCCAGCTCCAGCAGTTCGCGGTAGAGCCGGTCGTAGACCGGGTCCTCCATCACGGGCGCATCGAGCACGTAGTAGGCGTGGGCGGCCCGTTGGAGCAGCTGACGCAGTTCGGCGGCCCGGTGGCGTTCGGCGCCGTTGGAACTCGGGTTCGGGGCCGGCAAGGTGGCCGGATCAGGAGGCGCTGGGCTGGTCACTTCAGACGGCACTTCGGTTGGTGCTGTGGGGGTCGGCGCTCGGCGGCTGCCCATCGCCTGGGCGGCGATCGATACGACCTTGCCACCCTGGCGCTAAGTGCTGCGGTGTTGTCCCACAACGAGCCTCGGCCCCCGTCTGCGGCTCAAGCATCCTCTGATTGCCGCTGCCTGAGGTGGTCTAGCAACCACCGCAGGCCAGATAATCCAGGTAGAAAAAGATGTTCGCCGCCTCGGAGAATGGTGAACTCTGCCAGGCCGCAGACGCGATGCCGATGGGGCTGGTACACGAGAAAATCGTCGGCACGGTCGCGCCTTCCGATGATGGGATCAGTGCGATCGCCTTGGGCGATGAAGTCGCCATTGTTGATCCACTGCGACTGAACAAACTCGAATTGCCTGGCCGGAAACGCATTGATCACCGCCAGCACCAGGCCGCGGTCCATGCCGTCATCCTCCAGTTGCCCCTCCGGCAAAACGGGGCCATAGGCAGAGCCACGCCTCAGAAGCACGTGGAGATCCGCATCGGAGATGGAGTCCTTGAGTCCATCACGAGGGTTGGCGCGACGGATGTGGCTTCCTAGGGGGGTGATCCGTCCCTGGGGATCGCTGTCGTAATAAAGAAAATCATTATTCTTCAGAGGATCCTTGGCCAACTCGGGCTGATCACGATCGGGAGACTGATGCATGGGGCAACCGCTCCGCCAGCGGCCCATCATCTGAGCAGCCAATAACTCTTGCGCATAGTCATCGTCACTATTGTCGCGCAGGAATCGTC
The DNA here is from genome assembly GCF_024345875.1 of Synechococcus sp. EJ6-Ellesmere. NCBI lineage: Bacteria > Bacillati > Cyanobacteriota > Cyanophyceae > Synechococcales > Synechococcaceae > Synechococcus > Synechococcus sp. EJ6-Ellesmere. The sequence goes on along the minus strand of NZ_JAGQBY010000012.1, from coordinate 13,066 downwards.
GAAATAGGGCAACATCTTGATAGATCATACGCAAGGACACATAGGTGCCATTGCGCCAGAACTCGCTGGGGCCGGCGCCTGTTGATATCTCGCCTTTGGCATTGTGATAGCCAAGCACGAACTCACCTGGAGGACTGACGGTCTGACCCGGCAATGGCTCACCTCCTTGCCCCACGATGAAGGGTCTGGTCAGGCCATCGACGAAGCCGAAATGTTCACGCTTAGTCGGCGGCATGCCGACATCTAAGCGATAAATCAGCTTCAGCCCCGGCAGCTCCGACAAGGCTGCATGACCGACAGCCAACTTGGCCTCCCTCAGTTCAGGGCTGCCTGCCATGACATGCAGGGCGATATGAAAACCATTCAGCGCATGGGGCATGACCCACTCCCTGGGAGCACTGCGGCCCACGTCGCCCAGAAACTCACTGCGCGCCGCCATCCCTTGCTGCACCTCAAGGGGGAAAGCAGCAAGAATGTCTGGATGCAGACCGAGACGCCGCAATCCTTCGTGGCTGAAAACCACATTGATCCAAGCGTTTTCGGCCGGTGCCTGCCAATCGGCCGCTGAGGTGAGATGGGGAAGAAGTCGTTCTAACAGTCTGAGCGATTGGGTGGGATCTTCAATCTCAAAGATGAGATAAGCTCCGAAATAAGGGTTCGGGCGACCCCGAAGAACGGTGCCTTGAATATCATCAAGCTCCAGGGCCACATCGGGTCCGGAAAGTGTGTCGGGCATGGGGAGGAAGTGATTCTTGTTTGCTGCCTTGATGAGCGCCGTTCTTAGCTGGCTGCATCCAGTATGGTGTTGACGGCAGTGAATACTTTTTCCATGCGTGCAATATCCTTAGCGGAATAGTCGGGATAGGCAGCATAAAAAGCATCCGCTGTGTGTGCCTGATCATGAATGAGTTTGGCGGTCTCGGGATCAGAGGCACTGCCATAGCCCTCCCACACCCCTGGCATCAGCGAATCAAACCATGGACCCGCCTGTTGGATCACATCGTCGAGGTAGACAAGAAAGTCACCGTCGTAGATGGCACTGATCATGATGCGCGTATCATCATCAAACAGGTGCACCGTGAAGTGATGCACTGTGCCAATTCGTGATTCCCAATAGCCAGCTTCTTCCTGGAAGCGCCCGATGCGCTGCCGGAAAAGGTCACCGCCACCTGGCAAAACGTGGCCGATCACCACGATTTCGCCTCGCTTGCCAATTCGCTTGCCGGGGCCATCGGGTTGCTGGCTGATCGGTTGCTTGTGATTCTGAATCTGGACTTCAATGGCTGGGTCGGAATGGGTCATGGCTGATCTCTTGATGGTAAGTGGCAAAGAATTGAAAAACTCAGGTACTAAGCAGGCACAAAGGGATCCGTGCAGATCGATTCGCGTTGGCGAACGATCTGACCATCCCGCCAGTGGCAGACAACCATCAGCATGGCCCGCTGGTCTGCAGCATCTGAAGAGCTAGCGGTCACGGTGCTAATCGTGCAGGTGCGTTGCCCATCCTCACTGGCAAACGCATCAAGATAGGGGTCGCAGTGGATGCGATTGCCTGGATACGCGGCGCAATAGGCTTGCCCACGGCGGAGGTGCTCAGCTTTATCGTGTGGCTGGCTATCGCCATTCATCCACCCTTGAAAGTTGTCAGCGATCAGGCTGCCGTAAAGCTCCCAGTCCCGCTGATTCCAGGCGGCATCAACCTGGTGAATACGTTCAAGATTATCCATGTGATTTCTCTCCGGTCAGCTCAGATGCGGCTTTGGAGAATGGGCAGCCATGCCAACCGCCACTGCGCTGCGCTGCTGAGACTTCATAAATACCGCGGCGCATCTGCAGGATTGGATCGTCGGTTGCTTCCACGCCATCGGTGAGCACCGTTGGGTCATGATTCATGACAGGGTCACCAATCTCTTCCTCTGTAATCGGAGCCACAATGGCCAACCTCCCGATCTCAAGCCTGCGCCTTGCCTCGGGCCAAAGGGCCGTGGCATCATTGATCGGATCACCACTTTCAGCGAACTCAAGAATCATGGAGTATTCAACGGGTTGCTTACAAACTCTCTCGTTGAACTCGCTAAAAAGAATCTCAGTGTCCAGCTCTGCCAAATCATTAACGGATCTCCCCTCTTGTCCCAGTACGGGTTCGAAATGAATCCTGGCCACACTCTCTGAGCTCTCGCTATTCATGAACCGGAACGCGTGCACGGCGTGAAATGCTGTGGTCGCGAAGCTCACAGGCGCCGGCGCCTGCTTCCGCATCTGGATGACAGCTGCTGTATTTGGATTGGCGGCAATGAAAGTTTTCAGTCCCTCCTTGTTCATCGGCCCTCCGGCCACCTCAGGCTTGCCGGCATCCAGCATTTCCTGCAGCTGCGGCATGCTATTAACAACGAATAACTTCTGACTCAGCATGACGATATTCGTGAATCTGCCATTGGGCAGATAGAAACGGATTGCCATACCAATGGTATTGCCGAAGTGGGCAAAGGGATCGCCACCACCTTTGGAGATCCGCACAGTAACGGGAGTCTTTTCGCCGGTCAGGTAGGCGGCACGACTGATGGGTGCTGCGTCAGGGTTGGCCTGAAACCAGCCGCAGAAGAGTCGGCCGTCAGCATGCAGTGCCCGGTAACCGTCAAAGTTGCCGAGAACAGCACGTATCTTGTCAACGATTTCCTCCGCGCAATCATATTGAGTCAGTGTCATTCAGTGGTTTATTCATTTTTCCTCTTCACTGTATGAGAGCTGCCCCGTTGATGTCTTCTACATTGCGCTGATGCCAAGTCTGGGGAAATTGTACCAATATCACCTGCTGGCACGTGTTAGCTGGGGCCTCGGTGACGTGGTCCCCGTCAACCGGTCCAGGGTGAATGAGAGTCCTCATCGGGCCCAGGGTCGCCTAAAAGTCTGTCTGGGTAATTCTTGCTGAGCCTGTCAGCATTGGCTTTGGTCGGCGGGTCTGTCCGCTTCCCATGACCCAAAACTGTTCCGGCGCAGTTGATCAGCTTGCACCTGCTGATCTGATCAGCTTCCTGAAAGCGATCCCCGATGGTCGCTACAGGCGTGGTGTCCGATACCCACAGTGGTTCCTGCTGCTGGTGGCTGTGCTGGGCATCCTGAGCGGCTGCAGGAGCTCCCGCGATCTGGAGGCCTTTGCCAAGCGTCACCGCAAAGCCCTGAACCAAGCCCTGGGCCTGGATTTCAAGCGCTGGCCCTCTGACGCCACCTTCCTGTATCTATTCAACAAGGCCCACCTGCAGCAGTTCGGTGAGGTGCTCCAGGCTTGGATGATCAGCCAGATCCCCGGCGGCACCGAGGGTCTTGACCAGTTGGTGTGCGACGGCAAAACGCTGCGTGGCTCAGCGATTGAGACCGAGGAGGGCAACCATCGATTCGTTGCCCAGGTCACGGTCTATGCCCGCGCTCTGGGAGTGGCCTTAGCCCAGAAGGCTTACGACACCCACGAGTCCAGCGAGCGAGCTGCCCTCAAGGAGTTGCTGAGCGGCCTGGAGCTTGAGGGGGTGGTCATCCAGGCGGATGCGCTACACACAACACAAGCGTTTTTCGATGGTGCTACTCCTTCGGAGAAGACTTCGTCTACGCCCAGGGGGCCGACGTGTGCCTGACGATTAAGAACAACCAACGCACCCTGCGCCGTCAGGTGGCCTGCCAGTTTGAAGGAAAGCGTCACATCCCTTTTGTGGCAACGGATCGCGAGAAACGCCACGGTCGTAACACCGTCTGGACGCTGAGGGCAAAAGAAGCTCCCGAGCACATCAAGGCGAACTGGCCGGGCTGGGCCTGGATCGTTGAGGTGATCGCCGACACGACCACGCGCAAAGGCAAACGGGAGCTCAGGCAGCACCTGTTTATCACTAGCCTGCGAACAGCCCCAGAAGCACTGCTACGACTGATCAGGCAGCGCTGGAGCATTGAGAACGAATGGCACTGGGCCCGCGACGTCCAGCTCGGCGAGGATGCCCATCGCTACGCCAATCGGAATGGCGTCCCGGTGTTTGCGTTCCTGCGGACGGTGGTGATGAACCTGCTCAGGCGCGGTGGCTACCGCTCGATTCGCCAGGGATTTCGGGAGCTGGCCTACGACATCGAAGGGATGCTGGCTCTGGGAGGCGTGACGATGGCGGCGAAGGTCCCTTGACCAAACTTTTAGGCAGCCCTGCCGCATGACCACGACCACCCACTCTCATTCGGGCTGGACCGACGAAGGGTGTCACGTCATCGGTGTAATGTTTGCGCAAGGATTTCGTGGTGGAGCCGCTGGTCATGGGGGTTGCTCAAAACCTTTTCCTGGGAAGCACGGTGTTTGCCCACGTGCACACTGCGGCCAAGGCCTATGCCAGCTATGTGGAACAACAGGGTTTGTTTCGCGTTACCGAATGCAAGGCATTTCGCCCCACAGACTTATTTCTTGTTCGTCATGCTGCCATTCGCCTTGATGGCGTGGCCATCGTGGCTCTGGAGTCGGCTTCGTTGCTACTGGGTTTTGATGGCAGAAGGCTCCCAGCCCTGATCCTGTGCCATGAAGGGGAGTGTCATCTGCGCCAGGGGAAGCGCCGCTATGCATTGCATGATGGCGATTGTTTGTATACCCGGTTAGACAAGCCACGGCTGGAAATCAAGGAGCTCAGTGCTGGGATTCTCATCGCCATGGTGCCGGAGCGATTGCAGCAGATGGCTGAAATAATGTGCCGAAATAAGATCGACCCCGAAACACTGAAGCGGCGACTGACTGGTGAGCCCGGAGAGGGTGTTCAGGCATCAATCAGCCTATTGGCAGCTCCGCTTGCCCAAGCCATTAAGCAGGTGGTCGTGCTGATCGATCAAATGACGTCAGCCGATGAGAGCTGGCCTGCGAGTCTTCGCCTTGATGATCTTGTGCTCCGTTTGGTGGTTCATCACCTGGTGCCGGAGCTGTGCAGCCATGCTGCTGTTCCGAATCCTTGGCCAGGCGTCACGCGCGTCAGCCAGCCCGATCTCGACAGCCTCTGCGATTGGATGCGAGCCAATTGTCATCAGGCGCTGACCATCAATGACCTTGAACAACGTCTTCACTACAGTCGCCGAAGCCTGCAACTTGCTTTTCAGCGCCGTTTTGGTTGCGGGCCGATGCAGTGGTTGCGTGAGCAGCGGCTGGCGGCAGCCCATGAACGCCTGGAAAATCCCCTGCCAGCCGACACTGTGAGTAGTATTTCTCAGGCTGTTGGCTATAGGAGTTTGGCAAGTTTTAGTCGCGAGTTTAAACGGTATTATTGTTGCAAGCCCTCTGCCCTTTTGCGTCAGAGCGAGCGGCACGACTGAATGGTCGAAGGCATTGTGGGGGTAGGAGGGACCACTTCCAGATCGCAGGGGCTTAGCCTCCGGTCTTATGAAGCCGGTCCACCTGCCAGGCCTCATCCACCTTCACAAAGTTCGTTACTTGTGGGAGGGGCGGCTGGCTCCGATGGGGCACCAAGACGGCAATCGGCTGGCCGCGCACGGTGATCGTGAACTGCTCGCCGTTCTCCAAGGCCCGCAGCAGCTGGGAGAGCTGGACCTTGGCCTCGAAGGCACCGATGCAGGAGTCCATGACTAAGGCGCGGTAGGGCTGCGGGGCTGGCTGGATGGGACAGATGGATCTGGTCTGTCGCCTAGTTTAATGAGGATGCAGTCAGTGAACTAGCAGCAGGCCATGGCTCTCCGTGGCGCCTTCTGGTTGCCGTTGGCGTACTGCACGCTAGGCAGACTGCCAGTTTAACCAGGCTAGCAACTCGGGCTTGCTGGCGTCGATGGTTGGTCTCAGCCGGCGCCCACCTTCTGGATGCGGTCGACCCGCCAGGCTTCCTCCACCTTCACGAAGGTGAAATCGAGCGGCAGTTCGTCTTTCGCCTCCGATTTGAGCTTCACGGTGAGGATGATCTGGCCCTCCTGCAGGCGGGGCCGACCCGATTTGAGGTTGCGGTACTTGTTGAGCTGCAGCCCCGCCAGGAAGCGGATGAACTGCTGCCGGTTCACGTGGGAGCGGTAGTTCTTGGTGGTGAGCAGATAGGCCCCGTCGATCTGGCCGGAGGCCACCTGAGTGAAGAACTGCTTGAGCAGCGGGTTGATGCCGCGGGCGCTGATCACCAGGCGCACGGCGGTGTAGGTCCAGTAGAGGAGCAGAGCCCCAGCTCCGGCCAGCAGGGCCTTGGTGCCGATCGTTTGGGCCAGACCCCAGTCCATCGTCTGCATGCGCGCGTTCAGGTTTCAGAGTCTGACCGACGGCCCCGCCACCCCGGGATCGAACCCTTCACACTGGGTGAACGGTTGATCCACCCGTCTGCGGCATGCCTCTGGAGCCACTGCTGCCCTTGTTCCATCGCCTCGACCGGGAACACTTCGGCGGCGCCCTGGCACCGGGCGGCCGGCCCCTCCTGGATTTGCGCTGGAGCGACGGACGCATGAGCCGCACGGCCGGCCTCTACCGCCGCGGGCGCCGACGTGATGGCTCGGCCCTTTGTGAAATCGTTCTCTCGCGGCCAGTCCTGGCCCCCCTGCCCGCCAACGCCACACTGGGCACCCTCTGCCACGAGATGATCCACGCCTGGATCGACCGTGTGCTGCAGGCCCGGGAGGTGCACGGCCCCCATTTCCGTGCGGCCATGGCCCGGATCAACGCCGTCCAGGGGGAGTTTGAGGTGAGCCTGCGTCACCACTACCCCCTGCCGCTGGTGTCGGCCCCCTGGATTGCCCGCTGCCCCTGCTGTGGCGTCAGCGCGGCCTACCGCCGCCGGGTACGGGGTCTGGCCTGCCGGCTCTGCTGCGAGCGGCTGCATGGCGGCCGCTGGGATGCCAGCTGTGCCCTGGTGTTCGAAGCGCGTGCGGCTTAGGGTTCCGCCAACCGGCCGGTGCCTGTGGAACTGTTTCTGTGGGTGCTGCAGGGAGGGGGTGTCTCGATCACCCTGCTGGGTCTGGGGCGAGAACGCTGGATGCGGGCCCACCGCCTGAGGCTGCTGGGCCCGCTTCCAGCGCCGGGCCGGTAGCTGATGTACGGCCGTTAAGGTCGGATCACATCGGTTGCGATGGCACAGGCGAGGGCCATGAACGGTTCGGGTGATCCTCCCCGCCGGGGACGTCGCCGCAGCGGCGGGTCTCTGGATCAATGGATGTCGGCGGGACGGCAACTGGTGGATGGAGTGGCCGGGGCTCGCCCTGGCTCACGTCCCCAGGCCCGTGGAGCCGAGCGCCGAGCCGGCGGACGCCCGGGTCTGGAGGGTCTGGGTCGCTGGGTGGAGAACCGCATCGACTGGTTCCTCGAAGGTGACGACGACTGGCCGGAACCCTGGCAGGAGCGGGCTGAGACCCCAGAACGCAGGAGGCCCCCGCTGCGCCCGGACGTGGCGCCGTGGGAAACCGAGAGCGAGCGTCAATCCCAACCCCAACCCAAACCCCAGCCAGCGGCCAGGGCCGGGGCCTTTGAGCCGTCGCCAGGAACCCGCCGGCCCCTGGAGGCCATCTCCCGCCGGGCGGCCCCCCTGCTGCCTCCGTCCAGGGGCCAGGACTCCGTTCAGCCTGCGCAATCAGACATTCAGCCGCGGCAAGCGCCGCTCGAGCCGCCACTGCAGCCGGACCCCACCGGGTCAGTCCCCCCTGGCGGGCGGCCCCTGCCCCGCTCCAGCCGCCGTCCGCGCCGAGACTGAAGCCCTAGCCTGAAGCTCATTCCCGACACTCCCCAGCGTCCATGAGCAACCTGATCGTGGTGGGTTTTCCCAAGGTTGAAGAGGCTGAAGCCGTGCGCAAGGAGCTGGTCTCCATCCAGCAGGAGCATCTGATCTCCCTGGAAGACGCCGTGGTGGTGGAGCGCGATGCTGATGGCCAGGTGCACCTGCGCCAGGCCATCAACCTCACCGCCGCCGGCGCCCTGGGGGGCGGTTTCTGGGGGTCGCTGGTGGGGCTGCTGTTCCTCAACCCCCTGCTCGGTGCCGCCGTCGGCGCCGGCATGGGGGCGGCTTCCGGGGCGCTCAGTGATCTGGGCATCAACGACGGCTTCCTGCGGGAGCTCGGTGAAACCCTGCCCAAGGCCAGCGCTGCCCTCTGCCTGCTGGTGCGCGACGCCACGCCCGATCGGGTGGTGGAGCGCCTGCGCAGCTTCGCACCCCACGCCAAGTTGCTGCGCACCAGCCTCAGCCACACCGATGAGGCCCAGCTCAGCGAGCTGCTGGAGAACAGCCGCAAACAGGCCGAAGCCCTGCGCCTGGGCTGAGGCTCCCAGGCCCCGGACGCTCAGTGACTGCGGTGCACCCGGCTGCGGCCAGGGGCCGTCTGGCCGTGGTGCGGGGCGGTCTGCTGGGGCCTGGAGGGATGGTGACTCACCTGGAAGTCCCAGCCCTTGTCCTGCAGCTGACGGTTCACGGCTCCCACCAGCTCATGGGGAAGATCTTCCGCCATCTGCTCGGCTGAGGTGATGATCGAGGGGGAGCCCTGCTTCAGGGCCCAGAGCAGTTCCGCCCACTGCTCCACCAGGGTGGGTTGATGGGTCTGCCGAGGGGAGTCGCTCTCAAGGGCGGCGGCGCAGCCGGTCTGCTGCCAGAGGGTGGCGCGACCCCTGTGCAGGCCCTGGCCACTCGCCCGGGCCAGGCCCAGATGCAGTGCCTGCTCGGTGGGGCGGCCATCGAGCTGGCGCAGCCCCGCCTGAATCAGCAGGCGGCCGCAGCTCACGGCCGAGAGGCCGAGGGAGCGCCCCAGGTCGGTGAGGGAGATCCACTGATCGCCGGCTTCGGAGGCCTGGGCGCCGGGTGCGGTGGATTCCGCGGAAGAATGCCCTCCTGGGCTTCCAAGGGTGGTGGTCATCGTCAAGCAGGTGGAGCCGATGCCGCCATCCTGTTCAGATCCCCCAGAAGCGCAAGTTGTCAAGTGGAAACCGCCACAGATCACGCTGACTTCATGAAACTTTATGGAGATCTGCGTCGTGATGACTCGCTCCCAGCCAGCGCTCCAGCGCCGGTGAGAACACTTCCCGGATCACCGTGAGTTCCCGGCCCTGCCGGAAAAAGCGGTAGTGGCGGCCCCAGAACCGTCCCCTTGCGGCGAATCCCCGCTCCAGCCAGTCGGCGTTCACCTGGGCTAGGCCGTCCACTTCCCGGAACAGCTCCGCCCGCTCACTGGTCAGGCTCAGCCAAATGGGTTGCTGCCGGTCACGCAGATACATCTCGGCCTCCGCCTGGTTCCACCAGCTCTCGGCCCAGGCCAGAGCCTGGCCGTTGCAGCGCAGCCACACCTGCCGCCGCAGCAAAGGCGGGACCAGCTCCGCCACCTCGGCGGGCGGGCGGGCCTGAGCGGCATCAGGCAGGGTTGTGGAACACCCTGGCACGAGCTCAGGCCCCATGGCGATCAGATCGATCGTGATCGGTGTGCCGCTGAGCAGGTGCAGATGGCGGGTGGGGCTGCCATCACCCAGAAGCAACAGCTTCCAGGCACCGCTGAGCTGGGCGCCAGCCCGGGCGTTGAGCACCTCACTGATCGGAGCTTCCCAGAGCGGTGTGGGGGACACCCATGGCCTGGTGAGCAGGGAGTCGGCCATCAGCCTCAGCTCAGGGGGTCCAGGCTAAGGAAGGCCAGCAGAGCACCGGGACGACGATTCCTGAGCCTGACTTTCCAGGAGCCTGCCTTCCCTGGCGCCTGTCGCTCAGAAGCCGCCGCTGATGCTCACCCGTTGTTGCTGGCCGTTGCGTTCGATCACCACGGAGTTGCCGCTGGCGGAGCGCAAGCGCCAGCCGGTGGAGCCGATCGCCTCCCCCACCGATGCGCTGGTGGAGCTGCCGCCCATCTGGAAGATGGCGGAGCCGCTCTGACCAGGCACCTGCACCACCCCCACCAGCTCGGGGGAGCCTCCATCCGCTCCAGGGGCAGGCATGGCGGGGGCTGGGGGAGCCCCCCGGGTGATCGTGCCGCTGACGGGAACCCGCAGCGGCGGGGCGGCCGAAGCACGGGAACTGCTCTCAAGCGGCCCCAGTTCCTGCACCCAGGCTTCCTCCGGCGGCGGCGGTGGCAGCCCGTTGGCGCCGCCATCGGCCATCTGGCCTGCAGGCTGGACGGTGGCGGAGGCCGTGGCTCCGGGCTCGGCAGCCCCCAGGGGGCCCACCGAGCGCAACCGCTCCAGCAGTTGCAGGGTGCGCTCCTGCTGCAGAGCGATGCTCGCCTGGGTCCAGCCGCGCCACACCAGCAGGGTGCTGCCGGCTCCCAGCACCGATAGGAGCGCCATCAACACCAGCAGTGGCCGTTGCTGCCTGGAGCGTGCGGCGGCTGAAGCGGCGGCCGTGGAGCTATGGGGCCGGGGTACGGACCGGCTTCCAGCCGTGGTTGTTGGCCGTAGGCGCGGCGGCGCGTCGTGCACCACCACATCGATAGGCGCGGGATCGCCGCCAGGCTCCATGGTCAGGCTTGGCTCCGGCTGGCGCGGGTCGCGGCTGTAGCCCTCGAGGGTGGGGCGCTCCCCGGCATGGATACCCAGGGCCGGCAGACCGGAGGAAAAGACCCGGTCCATCACCTGCTCGGCCTTCAGCTCCCAGAACGCCCGGGAGGAGGAGATGGGGCGTTGATCACCGCCCATAGCCGATGGGCTTAGGAGTGGATTTTCGCGATCGTAGTGGTGGTCTCCCGATTCGACAATCGCTCCTGCTGACACTCACGGCGGCGGCGCAGTTCCAGCCACAGCAGCAGGGCGGTGGTGTCGGCCGGGCTCACCCCGGGGATGCGCGAGGCCTGCCCGAGGTTCAGCGGCTGCACGGCGGCGAGTTTCTCGCGGGCCTCTTTGGAGAGTGTGGCAATGGCGCTGTAGTCGATGCCGCCCGGGATCGGCCGCTGGTCCTGCTTGCGCACCTGATCAATCTGTTGCTGCTGGCGGGCCAGGTAGCCGCTGTATTTGAGATCGATCTCCGCCCCCTCGCGCACGCCAGCCGGCAGGTCGGCATCGGCCAGGCCCAGGTCCACCAGATCACGGCTGTGGAAGCCGGAGCGGCGCAGCAGATCGGCGAGGGTGATCGATCCCTTGATCGGCGCGCCCGAGCGGGCCTCAGCCTCCGGCGCCACCGGGTCGCTGACTTTGAGCCGCACCGTTTCCAGCCGCTGCTTCTCGGCGGCAATGGCGGCCTGCTTGGCCTCGAACAACCCCCAGCGGCGGTCGTCGATCAACCCCAGCTCCCGGCCCAGGGGGGTGAGGCGGCGGTCGGCGTTGTCTCCCCGCAGCGCCAGGCGGTATTCACTGCGGCTGGTGAGCACCCGGTAGGGCTCATGCAGATCCTTGGTGACCAGGTCATCGATCAGGGTGCCGATGTAGCTGCCCTCGCGGGGGAAATGCACCGGTTCCTGGCCCCGCAGCAGCCGGGCGGCGTTGAGTCCGGCCACCAGGCCCTGGGCAGCGGCCTCCTCGTAGCCGGTGGTGCCGTTGAGCTGGCCGGCGCTGAACAGCCCTCGCACCCGCTTGGTCATCAGTGAGGGCAGGCACTGAGTGGCGGGCAGGTAGTCGTACTCCACGGCATAGGCGGGACGCAGCATCACGCAGTGCTCAAGGCCAGGCAGGGTGCGCAACAGGTCCAGCTGCAGCCGCTCCGGCAGGCCGGTGGAGAAGCCCTGGATGTAGAGCTCAGGGGTGTCGCGGCCCTCCGGCTCCAGGAAGATCTGGTGGCTTGGCTTATCGACGAAGCGCACGATCTTGTCTTCGATCGAGGGGCAGTAGCGCGGGCCCTTGCTGTCGATGAAGCCCCCGTAGATGGGCGTGAGGTGGAGGTTGTCGCGGATGAGTTGGTGGGTGGCGGCCGTGGTGCGGGTGAGGTGGCAGGCCATCGGCTCACTGCTCACCCAGGCGGCGGGATCAAAGGAGAAGTAGCGGCCCTCGGCGTCGCTGGGTTGTTCTTCGAGCTGATCGAGGGCCACGCTGCGGCGATCCACCCGGGCTGGGGTGCCGGTCTTGAGGCGGTCGGTGTGGAAACCGAGGGCCTGCAGCGCTTTTGTGAGGCCTTCGGAGGCCTGCTCGCCGGCGCGGCCGGCGCTCATCGACTGATTGCCCACCCAGATCTGGCCCCCCAGGAAGGTGCCGGTGGTGAGGATCACGGCCGGCGCGGCATAGACACTGCCGAAGAAGGTGCGCACGCCGGTGATCCGGCCCACGGCTCCGTCGCCAACCTGGTTCGGGCCGTTGCCCTCCAGGTCCACCTCAAGCCCCGTGACCATCGCTTCGCGCAGGTGGAGGTTGGGGGTGTGCTGCAGCAGCTGCAGCATCTGGCGCGCGTACTGGCGCTTGTCGGTCTGGGCGCGCAGGGCCCACACGGCCGGGCCACGGCTGGCGTTGAGCACCCGCTTCTGCAGGGTGGTGGCATCGGCGAGGCGGCCGATCACGCCGCCGAGGGCATCCACCTCATGCACCAGCTGGCTCTTGGCCGGTCCGCCCACCGCCGGATTGCAGGGCTGCCAGGCGATGCGATCGAGGTTGAGGCTGAACAGGGCCGTTGAAATCCCCAGCCGCGCCGCGGTGAGCGCCGCTTCGCAGCCGGCGTGGCCGCCGCCGACCACGATCAGCTCGAAGGTTTCGCTGGGGGCTGCACTGAGGGCCATCAGGTCAATGTATGGCGCCCAGATCGCTGGGAGGCTCCACGGCGGCGGCGTAACTGGTGTCTTCGGTGCCGCCGATCCGGTCCCAGAGCGTGAAGTAGAGCCCGAAGTGCACACCCGGGTGGCGATGGTGCAGCGAATGGTGGGCTGGGCCGATCACCCAGCGGCCCAGCCAGTGGTGGGGGAAGCCGCTGGGGAGATAATCAAGGCCGAGGTGATTCACGATCGCCCAGACCGTCATGGTGCTCAGCACCGCCAACAGGGTGATCAGGTGCAGCGGCACCAGCATCACCAGCAGGACCAGCACCAGCGCCTGCACCAGAGCTTCAGGGGGATCGAAAGCGAAGGAGGTCCAGGGGGTGGGCTGGCGTGTGCGGTGGTGACCGTGGTGGCACCAGCTGTAAAGCCAGCGGTGGTGTAAGAGGCGATGGGTGGCGTAATAGAGCCCGTCCTGAAGGATCAGCACGGCGGCGTAGCTCAGAGC
>NZ_JAGQBY010000119.1:0-9909 GCF_024345875.1 Synechococcus sp. EJ6-Ellesmere | reverse complement strand
TCGAGGCGTTGGTGGCTCATGGCAGACCTTTGGGGAGACACCCGCCTCTCGTTCCGGCTATGGCCCAGTGATTCAGGCTGTCTCTACGCCCAGCAGACTGAGCTGGGCGGCGTCACCGCAGCGGTAATAGTGCTGGAAGAGGCGGGCATAGCTCTGCTTGCCCACGCCGGCAACGGCTGCCAGCTGACGGAAGCGCGGCGGCGGGGATGACTTGAGCAGGGCCTGGCGGGCCTTGCCCTTGAGGAAGGCAGGCAGCTCACCGGCCTGCTGATCCCTGGCGAAGGCCGTCAGCATTACCGCCTCGGTGCCCTCCGCCGGGGCGCTGTCGGCGCAGAGGTAGACGGTGAGGCCTGGGAGATCAGCGAGGTGGCGCTCGATCAAGGGGCGCACATCGGCCCAGTTCAGCCCGCCCTTGTCGCAGCCGAGCCGCGGCAGGGCCAGGGAGGTGATCGCTGGGCTGGACCGGCTGTAGTGGGATGCGATGTAAGACAAGGCCTGCTCGATCCAGCCCAGGCGGGACGGAAATCGCCAGTGCTGTTTGGTGGGGAAATTCAGTACTGCCCGATAGGGGCAGCCGGCTACCGGAAAGAGATAGGGCCGGCCGATCTGCACCGCGCCGGCCTTGCAGCGGAGCTGATAGTCGGCCTCCAGATCGGGATGGCGAAGGGCGAACTCAAGCGCCAGGCCGGCCCCCATCACACCCTCGCAGTTCACGGTGTTGACCACCACCTCCGCAGAGGTGTTGAACACGGAGGCAGCGGTGTCGTGGATCATGAGAAGAAGAGGCTGCCGTCGTCCGCCACCGTTGCGGTTGGGAGGTTTTTCCCGCCCACCTTGGCGCGTAGCGCCTGAAGCGCAGCGGGAGATTTGACCCAGATCTTTCTGATGTGGCGGCCATTCAGCGTGCCGTGCACCAGCACTTCCGCCATCTTGTGGCGTTTGGCAAGCTGATTCTTCCAGGTGCGGCAGCGGATGGCATCCCAGTCGAGGGCCTCCCAGCCACCGGGATCGGTGGCGTGGAAGAGGTGGGTGGCCGGGCTGGAGGCGATGCCGTCGCTCAGCAGGCTGGCGTGCCACTGGGCGGGGGTGCCGTTGACCTCGAGAATCACCAGATCGTCCCCGTCGCCAGATTCGGCCAGGGTCTTCTCCAGGCGGTAGAGCATGGCGTTGCGGGGTTCGATGAACAGCGGCACGTAGTTGTGCAGATCGACGGTGTGGCCTCCGAGATCCCGGCTGGAGCGGCGTGCCTGGCAGGAGGCATCGGAGAGATCCAGATAGGGAAGGTGGAGCGTCTCGATGCGGTTGCGGCAGAGCAGCCCCTTGTGGAGGATGCAGGCCACGTTGTCGAGATGGGTGATGTGGAACAGGCTGGCGATCATGACCGGAAAGGCAGGGAGTGGTTCTCCTGTGCCTGCCCGTTGTTCGTGCCAGCTACGCCTGATTCAGCATGTCAACGAGGCACCAAGGGCCGCCTGGTTCAGGGTGTTCGAGCCCATCGTGCGGTCGCCTATCCGTCCGAGATCCTCAATTCAGTGCCGCCGCCCCGCCCGGGCGGATTCAGGCTGCCGGGAGGACGAAGGCGTGGCTCAGAGGTCTTCGATGGGCCGCCAGTCGCCAATCAGCTGCCAGGCTCCCCAGAAGTAGGGGTGCCGCCAGACGAAGTTGTCGTGATGGCGGAACTCCCGCTGCACGGCGACGAGCGCCTCGTAGCGGCCGGCACCTTGCTTGAGGAGGGTGTAGAAGCGCACCATGAACTCACAGGTGGCCTCATCCGGCACCTGCCAGAGACTGAGGAGCATCGAGCGGGCGCCGGCAACAATCAGAGCCCGCTGTAGCCCATAGACCCCCTCGCCGGCATGAATGTCGCCCCTACCTGCATCGCAGGCAGAGAGAGTCACCAGCTCAGTGCCTTGCAGATCGAGGTGAACCGCCTCCTGGGCTGTGAGGTAGCCGTCGTCGTCCTGGGGATCGGAAACGGGATGGTTTGCCCCGGCAAACACCAAGCCGCTGCGCAGCATCGGGTCTTCCCCGCGGAACCTGGCCAGCAGATCATTGCCCTCAGCAGGTAGCCAGGGCTGCTCTGTTTGCATCTCCGACTGGTCAGCGAGGAAAAAGCCATGGGTCGCAATGTGCAGCACTCGTGGCCGCTGGGTTTGCTGCACAGCGAGGGTGGTGGCGGCCGTACCGGTTAGGAGGCTTGCACCCAGCAGTTCAGCCAGCTGCTTCCCTTCTTTTGCTGTGCCTGGCAGGGGCTTCCAGACGGTCAGAGCGCCCATATCGCGAGACCGCCATTGGTGGCTGGCGATATCCGGGGGTTCTTGGCTGGATGATCCGGAAGATTGATCGAAGGAGGGATCGGCCACCACCAGCCCTGGCCCTTCAGAAGAAATGCTCTCAGGAGTGCGGTGGTGATCGAGCAGGTCGCGGCCGGAGGTCACCAGCCGAATGTTCACCGTCTCAACGAGCAGTTGATCCGGTTGGTGGGGTAAGGGCAGGGCGTGGAAGGGAACACGGTGCAGTTCACCATCGAGGGAGACGTACCAGCACCGGCAGCCCTCGAGATGGGGCAGCAGAGGGGGGAGAAGCTGCTCACTCAGGGCGCGCCAGGCAAGGGCCGCATCGGCAAAACAATCGACAGTGTCTGCAGTGGCCTCCACAATGGCTGCCTCAAGGGGTGCGGCGGGCCCTAGGTCGATCGCCTCGATCCTCCCTCCAGGCGAGAGGATGAAGGCCATGTACCGCGGCGAGGAGCCGGCCTCAGACCCCACATCGGTTCGTGGAACGTACCGCTGAAATTCAATCAATGCAGCATCGGGCGGCAAGGCGGCTGCCACATCGCTGACCTCGACAGTCTTGATCTGCAGATCGGGGAGGAGGCGGTAGAGCTGCGCCTCAAGCTGATCCCTTTCTTCTGCCAGAGCGCTTCGACGATCGGGATCCAGCTGGCTGGATGCCAATACTGACACCACTGCCTGGAGACGCTCAACGAGAGGCCGATGTAATCCAGGAAGACTCGCCACCTGTGCCTGGCGTTGCTCGATCTGCTGAAGCAGGCCGTGACGGTTCAATCGTGCAAATAAAAATAGTTGCGAAAACTTAGGATCATTGGCGATCAACTCCAGGGGAAGCCGCTCCAGTTCCTGTCGTAAGTCCAACAGCTGTCTGCGGTTGGCACTCGCCATCAGCGGCGCCTCTCGGTGGAGCCAGCTCAGCTGAGAGCGTGTCGAGGCCGCAAAGCAGGGAATGGCGATCGAATACTTCTGCCATTCTGTATATAGCAGGGCCAAGTTATTGAGGTTGAAAAAGGTATATGGATGATCTTCACCCAGCGCCTGCTCGGTGATTGCTAGAGCGCGCTGGATGAGCGATTCGGCCTGGCTAAAGCAGCCCTGCTTCCGGTACAGCCCAGCCAGGCCGGTGAGGCTCGCGGCTGTAGAAGGATGATCAAATCCCAGTACTGACTCACAGATTGTCAGGGCCCGCTGGAAAAGCGGTTCGGCCTGTTTGTAAAGGCCCCGGCTCTTGTACAACCCAGCCAGGTTATTGAGACTGAGGGCGATTGAAGGATGATCCGGGCCTAGCGCCTCCTCATTGATGGCCAGTGCCCGCTGGAAGAGCGGTTCAGCCTGGCTGTACAGAGCCTGATTAAGATATAATATAGCCAGGTTGTTCAGAATGAGTGCGGCATCGGGATGCACGGCCCGAAGCGCCTGCTCCTTGATTGCCAATGCTCGCTGGAAAAGCGGTTCAGCCTGGCTGTACAGCCCCTGGCTACTGTACAGTTCAGCCAGGTTATTCAAGATCGTGGCAGTTGAGGGGTGATACATGCCCAACGCCTTTTCATTGATAGCTAGTGCACGTTGGAAGAGTGGATCAGCCTGGCTGTAGAGACCCTGGCTAACGTATAAGACAGCCAGGTTATTCAGGCTCAGTGCCGTAACGGGATGATCCGGTCCTAGCACCTTCTCATTGATCGCCTTTGCGCGCTGATAGATTCGCTCAGCCTGGATGTAAAGTCCCTGGCTCCTGTACAATTCTGCCAGGTTGGTGAGGTTGGTGGCGACTGAAGGATGATCCGGCCCCAGCACCTGCTCACTGATCGCCAGGGCGCGCTGGTGGAGCGGTTCCGCCTGGCTGTAATGGCCCTGCGTTTTGTTGAGCACAGCCAGGTTGTTGAGGCAGGAGGCGGTTGATGGATGATTCGGGCCCAACTCCTCCTCATCTATCGCCAGAGCCCGCTAATAAAGCGATTCTGCCTGGCTGTACAGGCCCTGGTCGACGTAAAGTTCAGCCAGGTTCCTGAGGGTCGTGGCGGTCTTGGGATGATTCGGCCCTAGCACCTGCTCACTGATCGCCAGGGCGCGCTGGTGGAGCGGTTCCGCCTGGCTGTAATGGCCCTGCGTTTTGTAGAGCACAGCCAGGTTGTTGAGGCAGGAGGCGGTTGATGGATGATTCGGGCCCAACTCCTGCTCGGAGATTTCTAGAGCGCACTGGAAGAGCGGTTCGGCCTTGCTGAAGAGGCCCTGCTCAGCATAGTTTAAAGCCAGGTTACTAAGGCTGGCTGCAGTTCTAGGATGATCATGTCCCAACACCTGCTTGGTGTTCGCAAGAGCGCGCCGGAAGAGCGGTTCGGCCTGAGTGTAAAAGCCCTGTTCATGGTACAACTTAGCTAAGCTGTACAGGCTGAAATCGGTTGAAGGATGATCCGGCCCCAACGCCTCCTCTCTGATTGCTAGCGCCTGCTGGAAGAGTGGTTCGGCCTCGTTGTAGCGATTCTGTTTGGCGTACAACGCAGCAAGATCATTGATGCTGGTAGCGGTATCGGGATGATTCGGCCCCAGTACTTGATCATGGATCGCCAAAGCGCGCTGGTAGAGCGGTTCAGCCTTGCTGTAGAGACCCTGCTTGTTGTAAAGCAGAGCCAGGGCTCTGAGACTGGCGGCTGTTGTAGGATGCTCCGATCCTAGCGCCTGCTCTCTGATCGCCAAGGCGCGCTCATAGAGTGGTTCAGCCTGTTTGTAGAGACCCTGCTCGTTGTAAAGCAGAGCCAGGCTGCTGAGAATGGTAGCCGTTAAACGATGATCCGGTCCCAGCACCTGCTCACTGATCACTAGGGCGCGCTGGTAGAGCGGTTCCGCCTGGCTGTAAAGGCCCTGTCTGTTGTAGAGCGCAGCCAGGCAGTAGAGGCTTGTTGCGGTATCAGGATGATCCTCCCCCAGCACCTTTTCTCTGATCGCCAGGGCGCGCTGGTAAAGCGGTTCGGCTTGTCTGTGGAGACTCTGCTCGTTGTAAAGCAGAGCCAAGCTGCTGAGGCTATCGGCGGTATGGGGATGATCCGGTCCCAGTACCTGCTCTCTGATCGCCAGTGCGCGCTGGTAGAGCGGTTCCGCCTGGCTGTAAAGGCCTTGGTTTTCGTATAGCTGGCCTAGGTTGTTGAGAGCCCTGGCGACGTCTGGGTGATCCTCACCCGACGTCTGAAATAGCTCTTTAATATGTCTCTTCAGATCATCTTCGCTGGGATCAGTCATCAGAAGAGACCTCTAATCTTCTGCTACCAATTGCCAGCCATTGGCGTACTCGAGCCTCTGCAGTAACGGCTCTGGCCTCTTGTTGGGATGGCTTTATTACCACTGGATCCACTTCCAGTAACTCTCTCAACTCATTCTCAATCACCTCATCTCCCTCCTGCATCACAGCGGCATCGGGGGCGATCAGGGTCACCACCGCGTAGGCACCACCCGGCGCTCCATAGGGACGTAGACAAATCATCAGGCGTTGCTGTGGCAGAAGAGGGTCCAGCGGCCATCTGATCGGCCCTTCGATCGGGTTCCTGCGGGTCGCCAGCTGCTGCCACACCACCTTCCCTTCCTGTTCCAGCAGGATTTCCGCCAGCGGTGTTTCCGCCCAGATCGAGGGGGTGGGGCAGACCGCCTGGGTCATCGCCGATCCATCAGCGGCGGTCTTCACCTCAGGCGTGATCAACCGCACCACCGCTGCCTCTCCTCCCCGTGTGCCCAGAACGGGCAGCGGCATGAGGGTTGGACTGCTCAGCACCTGCGCTAGCCACTGCTGCAGCCCCGCCATGGCAGTCCGCTCACCTACCTGCGCCACGGAACTGCCACCAAGCCCTGCCCTGGGCAATGCATCAGGCTCCAGCAGCCTCACCCAGCGCAGCAGCCGCTCCAGTCCGCCCCCGAACCGCTCCAGGGGCAGCTCCACCGCTGCCTGGGCAGACGCCCCGAGGCGCCTGATCTCGGCCACTAACCCAACCGCATCCAGCACGCCAAGGAACTGAACCGTGCCATGGTCCTCATCCACCTGGGCGAGCAACAGCAGTTGAGGAGCCGTTGCCGCGTCCCGCCAGGGGCTGAGGGGCACCGCCACGGCATCGGCCAGAGGGCTGATGCAGAGCAACTGTGTGGCACGGCCGTCGAGGGCCAGCAACCGCTGCGGATCCTCCGGGGACAGCTCAGGCCCAATCGTGATGGTGGCGTTGCGATGCTTCAGCTCCTTGCTCAGGGCCGCCAGCGCCAGGCCCCGCAGGTATCTCGTCCAGGCAAGCTCCGGTTCCTCCGCCAGATCCACTAAGGCGGCTGCCCTGGCCATCTCCTCTTCGCTAAGGCGAATCGCCTCTGGGTGCAGGGGCAGCCCCCAGCCGCTTCCTTCTCGCTCGGCAAGGTTTGTCGTCATGACGCACCTCCTGCGCCAGTGCCATCGTCGCAGCCGCCCGCGGGGTCTGTGGAGTCCAGTGCCTGCTTCACCCATCGGTGCATCGGGGAGATGCCTCCTTCTTGTTCGGGCCTGAGCAAGTGATTCATCAGACGCTCTTCTGCTTGCCGCTGGCTCTGGAGTGAGCGGAAGATCGCCGTCCAGAACACATCGCGCTCGGGAGTGACCGAGCGCCTCAGCTGCTCAATCACCAGCGTGGCGATCTCCCCGGCGCGCCGCTCCTCCTGCAGCGTGCGGCTCACCCGGGCCTGATTGGTGCCGCAGTGATCGGCGATCTGCCGTTGCCGCAGGCCACTGGCCCAGGCCTGCCAGATCCGGCGCTCAACCTCGCCCTCCAGCTGGGAAACCATCTGCTCAATGAATGCGCTGCCGACCCTGTCCATCAGCTGGGCCACTTCCGTGCCCAGTGGATCATCCTCATCCGCCTGTGAGCTGGAAGTGTCGGCCCAACGCTCACAGGCGTCTGTGTCCCACAGATCAGCCTCCGCCTTCTGCCAGTGGCCGGTCTGAAGGCGTCGTACGGCAGCGGCGATGTCCAGCAGGTCCTCTCGGATGCGCTGGGGCGGAAGCTCGGGTGCGATCAAGCGCAGGAAGACCTCATCAGGCTCCCAGCCCCGCTGCCGGCCCGTGCGCTGCCGGTAGAGGAGCTTCTCCTTTCTGTAGAGAGGGAGATAGCGGCGGTGCAGAGCCTCAGCGGCCTCGGCCGTGAGCCGGCCGCTGAGCTGGGTGGCGGCCTCCCTCACCTGCTTGTGGCTGGAGTCGCCCAGCAGAGCCCAGTCACCGATCCACTTCACACCCTGCTGGAGCAGGTAGGCCTTGAGATCGTTCCGTCCATCAAGCCTCTGGCGGGCCCAGTGGCTGAGGCTGCTCTGCTCCGGCTCGTAGGTGCGGATCACCTCCACCGTGAACGGCGCAGGACGCTTGGCCCCTGCAGTGTTGTTCGCCTGGATGTAGGAGAGCGGCCGCCCGATGTCATCGAGGGAGAAGGCCGCCAGTTCGACCAGCTCAACCCCATAGTTCGCCGCCAGCTGGCGATGCATGGCCCGAATCTTCTGCTCCAGGGGCCAACTCACACGGCAGCGCAGGCAGAGGAAGGCACCCTGGTGATCGTTCTTCCGGGTCTCCGCCAGCAGCAGTTCGTCGAGAGGGCGGCTGGGCTGCTGGACTTCCTCCAGCCCCAGCTCGATCAGGGCTGTCTGGGCTTCCGGTGGTTCGCGGCCGACGATTACTCCTCGGGACGAGAGGCTACGCAGGATGCGATACCCCTCGCAACTGGCCTCAGCTGAGGGCGTGTCACTGGGGCGAAGCATGGTGCCCTACGGCCTCCTGTCACCGTCGCAGCATTGTGCAGGATGCAGCGCTCTGGCAGGGGAATCGGGGTTCCGTCATCGTCTGCCACCGATCTGATCCCTACAGAGCGGGTTGAATCAGTACGTGGACGGCAGAACAACGAGTGGGCGTCCTTCACCCACCCCTGGCCGCTCTCGGCACCAGGGCTCTGACCATGACCCACTCCACCTCCAAGACACAGCCCAGCGAAAGCATCAGCATCCATCAAGCCGTTGGGGACTCCCTGGAGCAGGTGCCGTTCTCGGTCGGGGCGTCAGCCGCCGGTGCCGCCGGTGCCTTCTTCAGCGTCGAGGCCTTCCGCCAGGTGAGCTACGACGATCTCCCCTCGCACCTCAAGGAGCAGCTCCGCACCGACGGCATCCACGATGGTCCCCGCCGCTCTGATGCAGAAGCAAGGGAGCAGTTCGAGCACCGCGTCAATGCAGAAGCCCAAGGCTCCATTGAAGGTGTCGAGGCCGTGGTGAACGACCCGACCATCGATGCCATGCACATCGAGCCCCATGCCCAGGGCGGCAGCAGCGATGCCAGCAACATCGTCTACGGCCCGGAGTCGCTGAACAGCAGGCTCCAGGACACCCCGATGAGTGAGGCCGATATTGCAGAAGCCGAGGCCTACACCCTCGATGTGGCCGAACAGGCCACCCCAGGCGTCACCGGTGATCTCACCGAAGTCGTGGGTGACACCCTGGGTACCGGTGTTCTCGGCGGAGTGATGGGCGGCGGTATCGCCGTGGCCCATCGTTATGCGCAG
Source organism: Synechococcus sp. EJ6-Ellesmere (assembly GCF_024345875.1). NCBI lineage: Bacteria > Bacillati > Cyanobacteriota > Cyanophyceae > Synechococcales > Synechococcaceae > Synechococcus > Synechococcus sp. EJ6-Ellesmere. Next base: position 1,079 of record NZ_JAGQBY010000119.1, on the reverse strand, counting down.
GCTCAGGGTTTCCGCGACGCGGGCCGCTACGACCTGGCCGAACAAGCCGAGGCGTTGATCGGCCAGGACGCTGCCAACGGCGCCATCAACGGCGTAGTGCGCGGCACCACCATGGCCGTGACCCAGGCGGTGCTCGGCGCCAGTCCCCTCACCGCCGGCATCGGTCTGGTGGCACCCGATGCGGTGATGCTGCTCACCCAGAAGCACCAGCTCAGCGAGGCCCAATACAACCAGAAGAGCCTGGAGGTGGTGGGCAAGGGTGCCCTGGCCACCGTCCTTGTGTGCGCCGGCCCGGTGGGCTGGCTGGGGCTGGCTGGCATCTCCATCTTCTCGGCCTACGGCAAGGCAAATCAGCGGGCGGCCGGCAGCCACCGCATCGCCTGAAGCCCTGCCGAATCACCGGCTCGATACCGGAACAAGAGGAGAGCACCGGAGGCAGCCGCCTCCCCTCTCCTCCTTCTGCAATGACCACCACCACTGACTCCTACCTCAGCAACATCAGCAACGAGTCGCTCGAGGTTCTCCACCACTTCGGCCCGGAAGCACCGCTCCAGCTCAACACCTACGCCCGCAGCCTCGAAGATGCCCTGCAGGAGACCCTTCAGCAGCAGACGCTTCTGCGCCGGCAGGTGCAACAGCTCCAGAGCGATCGTCGCGAGCTACAGGACACCCTCAGTGACCGTGAGCGCCTGTTCGCCTATGTCACCCGCTTCTTCTCAGCCCACGGGCCCTGCCCCGGCGGGGCTGTGATCAGCCGCTGCGAAATCCCCGACTGGCAACATCATCAGCACTGATGGCGATGAACCCCGAGCTGCAGCTGCACCATGGATCCATGGCTGAATACATCGGCCGCGCCCGCAGCCAGGATGATGCTATGCGCCGCGCCCACCGCTGTATCGAGACGGTGCAGGCCTCCACGCGTCTGGCGGCAGGGCCGGCCCTGATCAGTTCCTAAGAGTTTGCTGAAAAACCCGCCCAAATCTGCGAAAATGGGCCAACTGCCCAGTCCAGATGCGAGGTCACCGGGAGCGCAGCGGCTCCCTGTTCTCCTACGTGTCGATTGAGGAGCGGATCCCGGC
>NZ_JAGQBY010000118.1:0-9988 GCF_024345875.1 Synechococcus sp. EJ6-Ellesmere | reverse complement strand
CCGGTACATGTGCGGCCATCGTCAGTGGCGACAATCCGCAATTGCCGCGTTCCCTGCCAGTTTATCGGCTTCCAACCGCTGAGACCAGTTGCAGCGCAGTTGATTTGGCTTTTTCAGGAGTCCCCAACTACTGCCGGCAGTTCCTGGCTCGGCCAGGCAGCTGGCCCCACTGCTCGGCCCGCCCCAGCGGCGTGCGGCTCACCCCGTTCCCCGGCCCCTGCTTCCCTCTGCCTGAGGCGGTCTGGGCGCAGTACGACTGGGGCATTCAGCACTGCGTGTTGCCCAGTTCCAATGAGCCGATCAGGCTCTGAGCTCAGGCCCCTGGCGCCGAAGAATTGGTGCCCGTAACAAAGCCCGGAGGGTTGGCCCCGGGCTTTGTCTGGTCAGCTGTGTTGCCGGTGAAGGATCGCAGCTGCTCAAGCGGACGTTGCGTCCGTTCTGGTGTCTTCAATTGTGGGGCGGAGCTGCCTGGCGATGGCACCTGGGGCCATGGCTCTAGCGGGGTCTCCCGATGGGTCCGGGGCACCTGAGACGGTGCAATGGACGGCGGTGCAAAAGACAGTGTCGATGGGCAACGCCAGGGAAACCAGTGATCCCTGAAGATTGTTGGAGCAGGGTCCGAACGTCAGTTCGCTCCTGGTGGCTGCTCAGGGGGGGTGTCGTCCATGTCCTGGAACCTCCGAATCCCGATGTGCACACAATCGGACGGACGTCCTGCCCACGCAAGGGGGTTGTGCTCCGGGCGCAATGGGTCTTCATCTCATGACAAAGGTCTTCACCTGAGCGGGGACCTTGCCAGATCCCGCATGCAGGTGGGTTTTTGCTCCGGTTGGTCCCTTCCCCGGGCCAGGCCCCCTGTCGATCCACCATCCGGCTGACCATGCCCTGCCAGTAGCGATGCGCCTTCCCAGCCCTGCTTGCAGCAGGTTGGATCCTGTTCGGCCACAAGCTCTTGGCCGAGCAGCAGAATCAAGGCCATGGAACTCCACGCTGATCTCGCCCAGCGGGTGGTGCTCGACACCACGGCCCTCCCCTGGAGCCCCTCACCGATGGCCGGTGTGGAGCGGCGGATGCTGGATCGCCTCGGCGGTGAAGTGGCCCGCGCCACCTCGATCGTGCGTTATGAACCCGGCAGCCGATTCGAGCGGCACAGCCATGGGGGCGGCGAGGAGATCCTGGTGCTGGAGGGCACGTTCTCCGATGAGCAGGGCGACTACCCAACCGGCACCTACCTGCGCAACCCGGCCGGCTCCGCCCATGCGCCCTTCAGTGAGCAGGGCTGCACCCTTCTGGTGAAGCTGCATCAGATGCAGCCGCTCGATCAGCAGACCGTGGTGATCGACACCCGCAGCAGCGACTGGTTGCCTGGCCTGGTGACTGGCTTGCAGGTGCTGCCGCTGCACGCCTTCGGCTCCGAGCATGTGGCCCTGGTGCGCTGGGCGCCCGGTACGCGCTTCCAGCTCCATGGGCACCCTGGCGGCGAAGAAATCTTTGTGCTGGATGGAGTCTTTCAGGACGAGCAGGGCAACTATCCCGCCGGCAGCTGGCTGCGCAATCCCAACGGCAGCCAACACCGGCCCTGGAGTGAGGCGGGCTGCACCATCTGGGTCAAGACCGGACATCTGCTCACCCATTGAGCAGGGTGGATGGGCCATACGGATTTCCCCACCCAGAACCGGGTCAATGCTGACCCATGCCTGATCCGAGCAGGCGGTAATCCGTCACTGGCAGATTCGGCGTATCGCTTTTCGGTTCCATGAGATTACTTCGATTAGAATTCGGGTTAGGAAGGGAAGACTGATCAAGATTGATTCGATGCGTTTGATGAAAAATCCACTAAATTTGCAGTTGAACGCCATGGATCGTGAGGCCATGGATGCTCCCCTCAGTTCCCTTCGCCACAGCCCATCACATTTGCCAGGGTGAATGCCATGACAGCTCCATCAGAACTTACCAAGGTCAAGACTTACGCAGAATCAGAGGGAGGCATGTGGGAGTCCGAAGGCTCCAGGTTGCTTGATCCCGCTGTCGTTGAACCGAGGATGTACCGTGCCAGCCCAGATAGCGAAAGCGGGTGGGGCTTTCACCGTCGTGCAGAGCTCCTGAACGGGCGGCTCGCCATGCTTGGTTTCGTGATCGGGGTGTTGGTCGAGGCCTTCTCTGGCCAGGGGATTCTCCACCAGATCGGCCTCGGTGCCTTGCTGAATTAGGTCAGTACTTTCCTGGGAGTTTCTGCTCCTAGCGAAGGCCAGATCTGGCAGAAGGGTGCGGCGTGAAGCTGCACCTATTTCTGCGCATGCTTTGACCGTTGACGCGCAGAAACCCAGACCAGCACAGTCATTCTCTTTCTGTGTCTCCATTGCTTTCCCTCTGGCATCACGGAAGCACAGCACCGTGATCTTTCTGGGTTCAAAGTGTCTACGCTGGCTTCAGCCAACGATTCACCACCATGGCTCTCCGGATGCGCTGGCACCTGCTGACCGTGCTCACGGGCATGCTCTACATGCTCCTGCCATGGGGAGTTGTGCCACCAGCCTCAAGCGCCAGCGGGCTTGGATTCAGCTCGGCCCTCGCCATGGGGAACCCCACGGCCATGGACGATGCTGCTGCACAATGCAGAGCCATGATCCAGGTCTCGGATTGGCAGGCTGCCGTGGAGGCTTGCAGTCAGGCGATTCAGAGGAATCCGAAGCTGACCACCGCCTGGATCGACCGTTGCCAGGCCCAGCTCGAACTGACCCGGTTGAGCGGGGCGCTGGCCGATTGCAAGCAAGCCATTCGGCTGGAGTCTGACAATTCAGAAGCCTATCTGCGCCTTGCCGACGTGAAGGCTGCCGTCACCCCCGTGAACTATCCCAGCGTGCTGGAGGACTACGGCAAAGCCATCGCGCTTGATCCCAAGAATGCAACGGCCTACAACAACCGCGGGGTGACACGGAACTCCCTGAAGGATTATCCAGGAGCACTGGCTGATTACGATAAAGCAATTGAGCTGAATCCCAACGACGCTCTGTACTATTTCAACCGCGGCGAGACACTCTTTCTCAAGGGGCAGCGGGAGTTGGGATGCTCCAGCTTTCGCCAGGGTCATGACCTGAAGCCTGACTTCAGCTTGACTACGCCGGATTTCGACGCCGCCTACCTCCAGTCCTGCAACCAGATCAAGGAGCCGGGCCATGGCTCCTAAGCTCAGGCAGATGTGAAGACCTGATCGGGGGTTGTGAGGATGGCTCGATACGTCCGATCCAGAGTTGGCGCTGCCGCTCTTGGTGCTGCCGTCCTTGGCGTGACCATGGTTGATACGGCCGTGATGGCAACTCCATGCCTTTCTCGGGCGAAGGGGCCCGTGGCCGGATCCTTTGGGTTCGACTGGCTCCAGCCCAGCTCAGCCGCCTGCACGCGACTTCAGCCAGAAAGCATCAGTCAGTTTCGCACCTGTACCGATCAGACAAGCGGCACCTTTGGCCTCAAAGATCCGGCATTTGCCTGCAGGAGATCCGAGCATAGTGAAGTTCTGATCTACGTCGACAAAGCCACCTGTGAGCGTAATCTCGAGGTGATGAAGTCGAATGGTCCTTGATGATCCAGCGCGCCCTCACAGCCGCTTCATCAAGGCACCGATGGAGATGTAGTGAAAGGGATAGCGCTCTGGAGTCGCCATCAGGCGCTGCTCGATGCGTTCGTAGATCCACTCGAGGATTTCCGCCTGGGGCAGATTCTCGGGAAGGGCAGCCGCCAGAATGGCCTCGGTGAAGGCCCGCATGAAGCCGGTGTACTGCCTGGCCCAAGCATTCACGTCGCCGTCGAGTTCCCATTGCTGGTTGAAAGGAACCACAACCTCCTGGGCCTCAGCTTGAAGCACCTCGAAGCAATCCTCATGCTCAGCACCCGGCTGCAAAGGCGCCAATAGCTCCTCCAGGCTGCGAAAGTAGATTGGAAAGAGGAGCTGCTCGTAGACCACCTGGGGAAGTCGTCCCTGCTCCACGGCATCGAGCAGGGCATCACTGAGCACGTCATAGATCCCATGGCTGGTGGAGAGTTCCCCACGGCGCCCAAAGACCTGCACAAGCAACTGCCCACCGCTCACCAACTCGGCTGCACGTGCTGTGTAGAAGGCCTTGAGGTCTGAGGCCGCCTGGGTACGGAAGGGAATCAGGTCCTGATCCGTCACGTCCACACCGCGCCGCGGAGCATGGGGTCCTGGTGCCATCGGCAGGATGAAATTCGGAAGATCGGCCTTCGGTTTCTCGTTCAGAAAGCCGATGGCATTGAACGTGGTGGCGAGTTGGAGCGATCCGGCCGGCACCAGGCGGCCAAAGGCTGTACCGGCCACGGCACAGGCATAGATCTCCTCAGCCGCGAGCTCAAGCCGACCCTGAGGAAAGAGATTAAGAAACAGCCTGTTGAAATCATTGCTGGGAAGGTCATCGAATCCCACCTGAATGGGCAGGGAGGACACTCTCCTTAGAGCCCTGATCAAACGCTTGATGGCAAACACGGCATTGGCTCCTTCAGAGCTGCCGATGTCAAGGAAACGGTAACAATCCTGCCCCTGGGATGGAGCTGGCAACCGCTCGATGGAAGCCTCCAGCCAGGGCAGAAATGGCTCCATTGCTGCACGTTGGGCCTTGGAGTTGGCGTCGTAGTAGCCCCCTCCTTTCATCCCTGTGGTGGTTGGCATGGAGATCTCCAGAAATCTTTGGCGGCTGTGAAGCCTCCAGGTCCCACTGATGTCACGATCGGCTGGGTCTGGCCTAAAGACAATGTGCCCTAGAACAAGCGCAATGGGTCTTCACCTTGTTCTCCATCGCTTCAGCCTGCTGTCGACGCAATGCAATTCACGAGGACGGCAACGTTCTGCAAGCCTCCCTGCGAGAGCGCCACGACGGCCGGCCGATCAGGGATCATGTGGTCTGACCGCTGAGGTCCCCAAGCAGCTTCCGGTTGCCCTTCACGAGCCGGGCGCGTTGATGGGGGAGTTTCTTTCATTCACTGCTTTCGTCAGCCCATGAACGTTCTGTTGTTCCTGCTCGTGGGCGTCGTCGCCGGATGGCTGGCGGGTGGGCTGTTGATGCATCTGCTGGCCGGGATCATCGGTGCCCTGATCGGTGGCCTCGCGCTGGCGGGCCTGGGCCCCTCGCTTGGCGCTCCGCTCCTTGACAGCGTCATCAAGGCGGCGATCGGCGCTGGGCTGGCGGTGCTGTTGTTGCGGCTGATCAAGCGGCCCTGAGCGTCTTCTGGAGTGTTGTGCCAGCTTGGAGTTGGGCACGCACCACGCGCTGCCCAGCCACTGGCTGCATCAGCAGGAGGTTGTCCCATGCATGTTCATTCACTGGATCTACCCGAAGCCCTGACCCTGCTCGATTTGGAGCAGTTACCTGAGGATTTCGGCGAGCTTTCACGCCAGGTGGCCTGGCATCAGCCCGCCACCCAGCCATGGGGTGAATCCGAGACCCTGGCTTATCGGGTGGTCTGGCAGGCCGTGGAGGAGAAGATCGAGCACCCAGCTGAGTCCCTCAGCGGTTGAGGCCTTCCATCCGCCAGGTCACGAAGCTGCCCACCGGGCTCCAGAGCAGGAAGGGGATCAGCAGCAGCGCCGCCGGCCGCGACAGCGGCAGCACCACCACCGCCAGAGCCACTCCCCAGGCCCAGCCGGCCAGGCCGATCACGGTGCCGTTGCGCAGGGTCCGGCTGCGACAGATCAACCAGGTGTAGCTCTGCACCAGCAGCACCAGCCCCAGGTAGCCGGCCATCAGCGCCAGGCTGGTGCTCGCCTGCCACACCAGCAGAGCCGAGGCATAGAAACAGAGGTAGATCGCCAGCCAGATCGCCGGGATCCAGCGCTCGAAGGTCAGCCCGCGGGGGCGTCGCAGGTGCATAAACCTGCGGAAGTCGTCGCCGGAGGGGTTGATCAGGGCTCCAACCGCCACGATCACCGCCAGGATCAGCAGGGCTGCCACCATCGCCAGTCCGTGCATGGATCCCCAGGCTGATCGGGCATGGGCCACCACGACGGCTGTTTCTCCTCTGCCGTCATCAATCCCTACCCCGAAGGTCTTGCCCATCTCCAGCGCCATCACGCTTCAGCACCTGCTGCGGGAACGCCGTTCCGGTCTCGAGGAGGCCCTGGCTGTCTTTGATGCGTTGTCGCCGGTGGATCCGGCCATGCTCTGGGGCCGCTGGCAGGGCAGCGAGATCCGCACTGGTCATCCGATCGAGGGCTGGCTGGAGGTCTGCGGCTGGTATGGCAAGGAGTTTCTCGATGCCGAGACCGTGCACCCGCTGCTGATGCGCATCGGCTCGGGCGATCCGTTCCCGATCCGGCCTCTGCCGGGGGCGCTGGAGCTGGCCCGCTGCGTCTCCCCCCAGGCCTTCACCCTGCCGGGGCCGCTGCTGCGCCGGTCGCTGTTGCTGCTGCGCACCCGGCGTTCCCAGGCCCGCCTGCGGCGCATGGAGGTGCGTGGTGTGGTCAGCGCCACGATGCTCTACGACCATCTGCCTGCGCATGACGCCTTCCGCCGCGTCGACGACGACACCGTGCTCGGGCTGATGCAGGCGAAAGGGGACCCCCAGCCCTACCTGTTCCTGCTGGAGCGTCGTCTTTGAGGCCTGGGTTACGTTGACGCCAAGCCGCTGAGGTCGTGTGCAGATCACCGTGTGGCAAGCCCTGGCCAAAGGCGGCCGTCTCGAGCGCTCCCAGGCCACCCTGCTGGACCCAGGACCGGATGAGGTGCTGCTCGAAGTGCTGCATTGCGGGCTGTGCCACAGCGACCTCTCGATGCTCGACAACTCCTGGGGGATCAGCACCTACCCGCTCGTCCCTGGCCACGAGGTGGTCGGGCGGGTGGCGGCGGTGGGAGCCGGCGTGGACAGCGGCCTGCTGGGATCGATCCAGGGCCTGGGCTGGATCGCCGGCAGCTGCCGCCACTGCGACTGGTGCCTCGGCGGCAACGCCAACCTCTGTCCCTCGCTCGAGGCGTCGGTGGTGGGTCGACATGGGGGCTTCGCCAGCCACGTCATGGCCCATCAGGACTGGATCGTGGCCATCCCCGACGGCGTTTCAGCCGCCGATGTCGGGCCGCTGTTCTGCGGTGGCATCACCGTCTTCGCTCCGCTCTTCGATGAGGCGGTTTCGCCCACCTCGCGGGTGGCCGTGATCGGCATCGGCGGGCTGGGACACATGGCCCTGCAGTTCGCCCGCGCCTGGGGCTGTGAGGTCACCGCGGTCACCACCTCTCCGGCCAAGGCGGACGAGGCCCGCCGCCTCGGGGCCCATCGGGTGCTGGCCCTCTCCGAGCTGGGAGACCATCCGGGTGTCTTCGACCTGATCATCAACACCAGCAACCACGATCTCGACTGGCCTGCCCTGATCGGCAGCCTCGCGCCACTGGGCCGGCTGCATCAGCTTGGTGTGCCGCTCAGCCCTCTGCAGATCCCGGCGTTCCCGCTGATCGCCGCCCGTCGCAGCGTCACCGGCAGCCCCACCTCGTCGCCGGCTTCCCTGCGCCGCATGGTCGAGTTCTGTGCCCGCCACGGCATCGCACCACTGGTGGAGGCACCTGCCGATGGCCGAGATCAACACGGCGATCGAGCGGCTGCGCCAGGGCGACGTGCGTTACCGCTTCGTTCTTGATGGACCGGCCTGATGGCGGCCCCAGCTGAGCTCTTCTGATGCTGGAGGTGGCCCTGGCGATGCTGGAGCGCGACGGCCGCTGGTTGGTGCAGCTGCGCGATGACATCCCAGGCATTGTCTCCCCGGGCACCTGGGGCCTCTTCGGCGGCCACCTCGACCCTGGCGAGAGCCCGGATCAGGCCCTCAGGCGTGAGCTGCAGGAGGAAATCAACTGGTGCTCAGGGGAACTTCCCTTCTGGTTCCGCCACAGCACCTCGCAACGGATTGCCCACTTCTTTCGCTCCAGCCTGCCGCTGCCCCTGGAGAAGCTTCAGTTGCTGGAGGGTCAGGACATGGTCCTGGCTGGCCTTGAGGAGCTGGCCACAGGCCAGGTCTGGAGCCCGAAGCTGCAGCAGGCCCGGCCCCTCGCCCCCTCCCTGCAGCTGGCGCTGCAGACCCTGCGCCGGACCCCATGACCGCGGCTGATCCTTACCTCGAGCTGCAGGCCGTTGAGGCCTACCTGGGCACCCGCCGGGTGTTCGACAACCTCAGCCTGCGCCTGCACCGGGGGGAGAACAGTGTGATCCTGGGGCCGAACGGGGCCGGCAAGAGCGCCCTGATCAAGCTGCTCAGCCGTGAGATCTACCCCGTGGTCAAGCCGGGCTCCCACCTGCGTCTGTTCGGCCATGAGACGGTCAACCTCTGGGATCTGCGCGCCCGCATCGGGCTGGTGTCCCGCGACCTCCAGGTTGGCTATGTCGGTGCGGTTCCAGCCAGTGACGTGGTGCTCTCGGGCTTCTTCGGTTCGGTGGGGATCGGTCCCAGCCAGCATCCCAGCCCGGGGCAGCGCCAGCGGGTGCAGGACCTGATGGTTCGGCTGCGGCTGGAGGATCTGGCCGATCGCCCCTACCGCCAGCTCTCCGATGGCCAGCGCATGCGCCTGTTGCTGGCTCGCGCCCTGGTGCACGATCCCCAGGTGCTGGTGCTGGATGAACCCACCACCGGCCTTGACCTGCGCGCCAAACACCAGTTGCTGCTGGTCCTGCGCCAGCTGGCCCAGGCCGGCACCACCCTGCTGCTGGTCACCCACCAGATCGAGTCGATCATCCCCGAGATCAGCCGCTGTCTGCTGTTGCGTGAGGGCGCGGTCGTGGCTGATGGCCCGGCGGCGGAGTTGCTGACCGATGGCCCCCTCAGTGATCTGTTCGAGACGCCCCTGCAGGTGTTCAATGCAGCCGGTTACCGCCAGGTGCTGCCCGCATCCCCCCCTGAGCAGGCCCCAGCCCCGCTGGTGCCGGGGTGAGGAATCGCTGATGCCTGGCGTTCCCAGGGCGGCTGGGGCAAACTCAAGTCCTGGCAGGTCACGGGGATGTCGACGACCAAGCAGCACCGCAGGCCGCGCTGGCTTGGGCTTCTGGCCTGGGCTCCCCTGCTGGGTCTTCCCTTCGGTGGCATCGCTGTGGCGATGTCCTCGCCCTGGTGGGAGAACTACGAGGTGCGTGAAACCTTTCTCTGCAACGGCACCAACAAGGTGGTGGTGGAGCGCAACGATGCCCAGGCCTCGCTGCTGGCAGGCCGCTCCCGCACCACCGTTTTCCGCGAAGACTCTCCGCTGCCGGGCCTGCGCTACGGCACCGATCGTCTGCGCCTGATCCTGCGCGGCGACGAACTCACCCTGGAGCGGCTGCCGCAGCGGATGCTCTGCCTGCGTACGGATCAGGTCTGATGGCATGACGCCCCTCCCCGACCGCACCGTGCTGCTGTTGATGGCCATCACCCTGGGAGCGGTGGCGGCCCTGGTGTTCTGGAGTGTTCGGCTCCAGCCGGCCAAGGAAACCCCGCTGCTCTGGAAGGATCCCCCCGGCCGCAGCAGCCCAGCCGCCCCGGCGGCCCAGCCGAAAGGCACCCTGCTCTGAATCCCTTGGCATCCCCCGACGACGGCCCGGAGGGCAAACGACAACTCCACCCCTTGCCGAAGGGGCTGGTGGAGCTCTACGGCCTGCTGGCGGTGCTGTTCGTGCTCGTGCCCGAGTGGATGGCCGGCGGAGCCATGCGATCGATCCCCGGGGTGCACCAGGGCAACCAGCTGCCGGTCACGGCCAGTGCCTGGCGCCGTCTGCCGGAGCTGCGCCTGGCGGCCCTGAACCTGGCCCAGCTGCGGCAGCTGGCGCGGCGCCTTCGCCTCTGGGGCTACGCCAGCCAGAGCCGTGAGAGGCTCACCAGGCGGATTCTCAGGCGGCTCAAACGGGTGCGCACCTGGGAGTCGTGGCTGCCGCGGGGGCTGTGATAGCTTCCATTTCACCGGGGCGTAGCGCAGCTTGGTAGCGCACCACTTTGGGGTAGTGGGGGTCGCGGGTTCAAATCCCGCCGCTCCGA